>DATICK010000085.1:0-10312 GCA_035456865.1 Sulfuricaulis sp. | reverse complement strand
GTAGCGCGCCACCATGTCGAATACCACCATGACGCGCGCATGTCCGAGGTGACAGAAGTCGTACACGGTCATGCCGCAGACATACAACCGGATTTTGCCGGGTGTGATGGGCGTGAAAGGATCTTTATTCCGGGTAAGGCTGTTATAGATATGCAGCATCGTCATCTCAGGACATAACAAACCTGGAGAGGCGCTCACGGGCACGCTCCACGCCGATCAGCGGCAACAGTTTCGCCATCTCCGGCCCGTCGAGCTCGCCCGTGAGCGCCGCGCGCAACGGCTGAAACAACGATTTTCCGCTGACCGAAAGCGAATGCCGCAGCATCTCGCTCACGGCCTTGAAATCGGCGCCGTGCTTTTCCACGGCCCGGCGCGCCACATCGAAAAATTCCTCCCCGGCCGCCGTTATCGCCTCGCGTGCCGGGTGACTGATCGCCAGCGTGTCGGAAAAAACAATCTGTGCCCAGTGTATTGCATCCGTCGGAAAAGTAACGTTGGCGCGCACCGCCGCCACGAACGCCTCGCGTTTGTCCAACGGCACCAGGGCGCTGACCTTGTCACCCATCCATTCGCCCACCTCGCCGGCCGACAGATGCAAAAGCGCTTCACGCTGCCAGTGAACCAGATGCGCCTCGTCGTAGCGCGCCGGTGCGCGATGCAACCGGGCCAGGGAAAAACTGGAAACGAGTTTATCGAGCGTCATGAAACTGTTGTCTTCATAGGTGTGTCCGAGACGCGCGAGGTAATTGTGGATCGCGGCCGGCAGAAATCCGGCTTCGCGCAGTTCCACCACGCTGCGGCTGCCGGTACGCTTGGACAACGGCGCGCCGTCGCCACCGACCACGAGCGCGATGTGGGCATACTCCGGCACCGGCAAGCCGAGCGCCTGCAGCAGCAGGATCTGGCGCGGCGTGTTGGTCAGATGATCTTCACCGCGCACCACGACGGTAACGCCCATCACGGCATCGTCGATCGCGTTGCAGAAGAAAAACGCCGGCGTCCCGTCGGAGCGGCGAATGACGAAATCGCCGATGTCATCGGTGCTGAATACCTGCCGTTCGCGCACCTTGTCGTCGAATTCGACCATGCGGCCTTCCTCGACGCGAAACCGCAGCGTCGCGGGCTCGCCGCGGCCGAACCGGGCCTCGGCTTCGGCGCGCGAAAGCCCACGGCATTTGCCGGAGTAGCGCGGCGGACGCCCGGCCGCGATTGCCGTCTTGCGCGAGATGGCAAGTTCATGTTCGCTGCAAAAGCAGGGATAGGCCAGCCCCCGGGATTCGAGGGCGGAAAAATATTCCTTATAGATATGACCACGTTCCGACTGGGCGTAAGGACCGTGACTGCCGCCGGCCTCCGGTCCTTCGTTCCAGACCAGTCCCAGCCAGCGCAGGTCTTCTTCCAGCGCCCGGGCGAATTTTTCATGCCCGCGCATGGCATCGGTGTCTTCGAGGCGCAGGAGAAACGTCCCGCCGGCCTGTCGCGCCAGCAGAAAATTGAACAACGCCGTGCGGATATTGCCGAGGTGCAGCAGGCCCGTGGGGCTGGGAGCAAAACGGGTCTTGAAGGGTCGCAAAGCCATTGGAAGGACGCCATGGTAACGGAAACCGCGGCTCCGGCGAAACCCCGGCGTTGTGCCGGGCGGGTCAATCCAGTGTAAACTCTCCGGCGAAAGCCCGCCGCCGGCGGGGTCGGTGTCAGACATATAACTTAGCACCCAAGAGTCCCATTCCATGATTCACATGAAAACCAACTATGGCACCATCGTCCTGGAGCTTTATCCGGAGAAGGCGCCAAAGACCGTGGCCAATTTCATCGCCTATGCCAAAGACGGCTTCTACGACGGTACCCTGTTCCACCGCGTCATCGACAAGTTCGTCATCCAGGGCGGTGGTTTCGGCCCGGGGATGACGCAGAAAATGACCCGGCCGCCGATCGAAAACGAAGCCAATAACGGCCTGCGCAACGCCCGCGGCACCATCGCCATGGCGCGTGCCACCGATCCGCATTCCGCCACCAGCCAGTTTTTCATCAACATCGTGGACAACGACTTCCTCAACTACACCGCGCCCGCGCCGTCCGGCTGGGGCTACTGCGTGTTCGGCAAAGTGGTGGACGGCATGCACATCATCGACCAGATCAAGGGCGTTGCCACCGGCTCGAAGCTCGGTCACAAGGACGTGCCACTGTCCGACGTCCTCATCGAGCACATGCAGATCCTCGACGACAACTAGGAGACCCAGGGACAGAGATGCCGGGAACCACGCTGTTCATTTCCGATCTGCATCTCTGTGGCGCCCGCCCCGCCATTACCGATCTGTTCCTCGATTTTCTCCACCGCCGCGCGCGCGCGTCCGATGCGCTTTATATCCTCGGCGACCTGTTCGAATACTGGATTGGCGACGAGGCCGTCGATCAGGAGGAGTTTCGTCCCATCGTGCTCGGATTGCGCGAACTGACGACCGGAGGAACGCCGGTGTTCGTGATGCACGGCAACCGCGACCTCCTCATGGCCCATGATTTCGAACGAGCCACCGGCGTGCGACTGCTCAATGATCCGGCACGCATCGATCTCTACGGCACGCCGACGCTGCTGATGCATGGCGATTCGCTGTGCACCGACGATACCGAATACATGATTTTCCGTGCCAAGGTAAGGAGTCCCGCGTTTCAGAAGGATTTCCTCGGCAAGTCCGTCGCGGAGCGCGACCAGATCATCCGCGGCTACCGGGAAATCAGCAAGAGTTCCACCGCCACCAAGAAACCGGAAATCATGGACGTGAACCAACAGGCGGTGGAATCCGTCATGCGCGAGCATCACGTGCAGCGCCTGATTCACGGACATACGCACCGGCCGAAGGAACATCGATTCAACCTGGACGGCCGGCCGGCGCGGCGCATGGTGCTCGGTGATTGGTATGAGCAGGGTAGCGTGCTGAGCGTGGACGCACACGGCTGGGTGCTTGAAAGCTTGCCGCAAACACCGAAAAGCCTGGGACATGCAGCGGTGAAGCCTAGCGCGTGACCCGCCGAATCATCCTTTACTTCGCCCGCAGCTCTTCCAGCGTCAGCCGCTTATATTCCGCCGGCAGGCGAAGCATGTCGGCTGTGGCGCGGAAATCGGTCTTGTAATCCACCAGTTCCGTCATACGGCCGGTCATGTCCACGAGCCGCACCGGAAAGCCGTGTTCCAGATGGCGCACGGGCAGAAAAACATTGTTGGCCAGATCGCAGGCGGACTGCATTTCCGGCGGCGTGGCGGCCGCCGTCAGCGCCTGCTGCCCGGCCAGAATCAGGCGATATTCACGCAAAGCCACCACCGCTCCGGGCAACAGGCCATCAGCGGCATACAAGTCATAACAGCGTTTATCATTCGTCAGCAGTTCGTAATGCGTGACCTTGCGTCCTTCAATAGCGGGAAATGCCGCCGGATCGGTCACCACCCGGTGCGTGAATTTCGCCGGCGGCTTCATTTCCACCGGTCGCGGGTGAATCACCAGCACTTGCTTCTCCGCACTGCTGACGCTGTAAATACTGCCGTCGGCACGGTCGAACAGCAGAAAATCCTGGCTGTCCTGTCCCTCGTCCATGCGCAGGAAACCCGCCGTGACGATCATGCGCGTGCGATACGGCTCCACCCCCGGCTCTTGCTCGACGAAATAAAGCACGGCCGCGGGCGTGGTCGGCTGGGAGCAGGAAACCAGCGTCATCAGAAAAAAACATCCGCACAGAAATAAACGCCGGGTCATCGACCTTCAATTCCCGCGCTTGGTTCGCAATCCCAGCATGATATCCATCACATTGGTCCCGGTCGGCCCGGTCTGTATCAGGTCACCGCTCGCTTCCAGAAAACTGCCGGCGTCGGCGCGCGCGAGCGCCTGTTTTGCATCCTGTCCAGCCTGCTCGCCGCGCGCGATGGTGCCCCCATCCACCAGCGCACCGGCGTCTTCCGTGGGGCCGTCCGTGCCATCGGTGCCAGCAGCGAGGAACCACGTATCTTCGTGTCCATCAAGCATCATCGCCGCGGCCAACGCAAGGCTCTGGTTGCGCCCACCGCGGCCCGGCGCTTCCGGAAGCCGGACGGTGGTCTCACCACCCCAGACATGAACCGTGCCGGGATCCGAGCGTAACAATTTTTTCGCCAACCTGGCGCCCGCTTCCAGGGCGTCGCCGGAAACAAATGAAGTCTCCAGCATGATCGGGTAGCCCAACTCCTTGGCGGCTTCGACCGCGGCACTTTTGGCATTGTCGAGCGTGGCGACGATTTCGCGTGTCACATTCTGGAAACAAACGTCGTCGGGCGCTGGCGCTGGCGGCATGTGCTTCAACGCCTCGGTAATAAAACCCGGCAGATCCCGAAGCATCAGCGGTCGGCGCAGATCCTCGTCCGCCACCAGCGGACCGGAACCGATCGCGCGCAGGTCATTACCGGGCACGTCCGATACCACCAGGCACAGGACTCGACGGGGGGAAAGCAGCTTGGCGAGCCGGCCGCCCTTGAGGCGGGACAAGCGCCGGCGGATGCGATTGTAGTCGTTGATGTCCAGGCCCGATCCGAGTACCCAGCGGTTGATTTTCTGAAACTGATCGAGGTTGATTTGCGGTGGCAACGCTTCGACCAGAGCCGAAGCGCCACCGGAAATCAATACCAGTACCGTGGCGTCCTGCGGAATCCGGTCTACGAATGCCAGCAACTTCCGGCCGGCCTCGAGACTGGTTTCATCCACCAGAGGATGCCCCGCCTCCAGCACAGGCCAGGGCAGCGGTTCGGCATGGCCTTTTTTTGTGATGATCAGCGCATCGGCAATGCGCGTACCCAGCGCATCCTGCGCGCCCTGCGCCATGGCGACGGCGGCCTTGCCCACCGCCACCATATATATGTTTCCGGGAAGCGGCCTTTCCTCCAGGCGTGCGCGCACGCAGCTGCGGCCATTAACCGCCGCCAGCGCGCATTGGAAGATGCTCAGAAGATTTTCCCGATGACTGGCTGTCATCCGTGATTGCGCCCTGATGTCATTGCTTGCGTCATTTGTTCCATGAACTGCTGCCAGACCGCGTCCGGTTCCCAGATTGCCAGCACATCAGGCATAGTAGCATCCGCCGCCCATCTCTGCCGCAATTGACGATACAGCGCCATGAACGCCGACACGCGCTTGTTGGCAGCGCAGTGCACGAAGACAGGCTTGCCTGTCAGTCCATCCATGACTTCGATAAAGCGTTCGAGGTCAGCGCGTATCGGTCGCTCCCACACGACAGGAATATGTATGTATCGCATGCCGAGGGATTCCACGGTCCGGCGCTCGTCGGGCAAGGAGTATTCCGCGTCGTGCAAGGCGAGATTCACCACGACATCGAATCCCGCGCGTGCCACGGCGGCCAGTTCTTCTTCGGACGGCTGGCCGGCGGTGGCAACTAGATCCGTCAAGCGGCGGTAATTGTAGATTCCCTGTAGAGCATCCTCGTCCACGGCACGGACTAGCCGAGCGTCGGCATCGACAGATTTGACGGTCCCTGCTCCTCGCCCGCCGGCCAGCGACTCGTGACGACCTTGCTGCGGGTATAGAAATACACGCCTTCCATGCCGTGCACGTGCAGGTCGCCGAACAGCGAGGCCTTCCAGCCGCCAAAGGAGAAAAACGCCATCGGCACCGGGATCGGCACGTTGATACCGACCATGCCCACTTCGATGTCGCGTTCGAATCGGCGCGCGTGCGCGCCGGAACGCGTGAAGATCGCGGTGCCGTTGCCGTAGGGATTGCTGTTGACCAGCTGGATGGCTTCATCGAGCGTGTTGGCGCGCAACACGATCAGCACCGGCCCGAAGATTTCCTCTTCATAGATGGCCATGTCGGCGGTGACCTGATCGAACAACGTCGGCCCGAGATAAAAACCCTGCTCCCGGCCGGAAACCTTGAGCCCGCGCCCGTCGAGCACCAGCTTCGCGCCCTCGGTGACGCCGCTATCGATCAACTTCTGCACGCGGTCGCGATGCGCGACCGTGATCACCGGACCCATGTCGATGCCTTCCTGTTCGCCCGGCCCGACCTTGATCTTCGCGGCCTTGTCGCGCAGCTTGCCGACCAGCGCATCGCCGGCCGCGCCCACGGCCACGACCGTCGAGATCGCCATGCAACGCTCGCCCGCCGAACCGTAGGCCGCGCCGGTCAGCGCATCCGCGGCGAAGTCGAGATCGGCGTCCGGCATCACCACCGCGTGATTCTTCGCCCCGCCCAGGGCCTGCACGCGTTTGCCGTGGCGCGCCGCAGTTTCGTAGATATATTTGGCCACCGGTGTCGAGCCGACGAAGGACACCGCGCGCACGTCGCAATGCGTGAGCAGCGCATCCACCGCCTCCTTGTCGCCGGGAATCACGTTGAACACGCCCGCCGGCAGGCCCGCCTCGTGAAACAGCTCGGCCATGCGCAGGCTTGCCGAGGGCACCTTCTCGGAAGGCTTCAGAATAAATGTGTTACCGCAGGCGATGGAAACCGGGAACATCCACAGCGGCACCATCACCGGAAAGTTGAACGGCGTGATGCCGGCGCATACGCCCACCGGCTGCAGCAGCGAATGGCAATCGACGCCGCGGCCCACGTCTTCCGCCTTTTCGCCCTTGAGCAGATGCGGCACGCCCATGGCGAACTCGATCACCTCGATGCCGCGCTGCAGCGAACCGGCGGCATCCTCGCGCGTTTTGCCGTGCTCCTCGCAGGTCAGATGAACGAGTTCATCGCGATGCTGCTGCATCAGTTCGCGAAAACGCATAAGGATGCGCGCGCGCCGCAGCGGCGTGGTATCGCGCCAGCCGGGAAACGCCGCGCGCGCCGCCGCCACCGCCAGGTTTACATCCTGCTTGCTGGCCAGCGGCGTGCGCCGGATTACCTGCCCGGTCGCCGGATTGAAAACGTCCGCGGTACGGGTACCCGCGCTCGCCAGCGCCTTGCCGTTGATCCACAGGGATAAGACCGGTTGTGTCATGGTGCACCTCTTCGAAAATCAGCCAACAATAATAATCAATACGCGATAGGGCCCGTGCGCACCGAGCGTCACGGTCTGCTCGATGTCCGCCGTGCGCGAGGGGCCGGAAATGAAATTGACCGCGCGCGGCAACGCGCCGCGTTCCACGCGCAGCCGGTCCCAGGCCTGCTCCATCGTCGCGACGATGCGTCCGGCCTCGACCACGGCGATGTGCGTCTCCGGCAACAGGCTGACCGTGGCCGGCGTCTGCACGCCGGAGAGCAGCATCAGCGTGCCGGTCTCGGCAATGCCGAGAAACGCTCCGGTGATGCCGACCAGATCATCGCCGCGCGCGGCGCGCGATTCGATCTCGATATCGGTATCGGTATCCTGCCAGTCGAGCAGCGCCATGACCGGCCAGCATACTCCCTTCATCGGCAAATCGCGTTCGCGCAGGTAGCTTGCGACCAGTCCCGGAACTTCCGTGATGGTTCCGGCACGGGTAACGTCACTGGCGAGCTTTACGGCGCGTTCACCGAATAGCTTCACAATATCTTTATCCAGCGCCGGTATTGGCCCGCGCTGACGACGGCGAATCGCCAGGTCGACATCCACGGCCGCCGCCGGACCGCGCGCCTTGCCGATTCGTGCCAGGATATTCTCGCGCGCACTCATGACGACCTTCGGGACCTGTACATATCGCGGAAAGTCCGGCCCGCCGGCGCGGGCATGTCGCGCCCGCTCGTCCAGCCGGTTACGCCCGGGAGATAACGAAACCGTTTCGTGCTTCCCGAAAACGCCCGTAACAGACGCGCGGCCAGCCGGGTGCCCAGGGCATAAACTGCCGGGCGCTGCGCCATCCACGACCACAGCCGGAGCGCGGCGCGCTCTTGCCGCGGCCGCAACTGTTGTTCCACTTGCCGGGTTCGCAGCTGCCGCAGCAAATCGGGGAGCGGAATTTTTACCGGACACACCACCGCGCACGCGCCGCAGAACGTCGAGGCATTCGGCAGATCGAGTGCTTTCTCCAGGCCCACGAAGGATGGTGTCAGCACCGAGCCCATCGGCCCCGGATACACCCAGCCGTAAGCATGGCCGCCGATATTCTGATACACCGGGCAGTGGTTCATGCAGGCACCGCAGCGGATACAGCGCAGCATCGGCTGCAGTTCGGTGCCGAGCAATTTACTGCGGCCGTTATCCAGCAGAATGATATGAAAGTGCTGCGGCCCGTCCAATTCCCCCTTTTCCTTGGTGCCGGTCAGAACCGAGACGTAATTGGTGATGGACTGGCCGGTGGCGGAACGCGGCAGCAACCGCAGCAGCGTGGTCACGTCCTCGAGCGTCGGCACCACCTTCTCGATGCCGGTGATGGCCACGTGCACGCGCGGGAGCGTCGTGGCCAGCCGCCCGTTGCCCTCGTTGGTGACGATCAGGACCGAGCCGGTCTCGGCGATAATAAAATTCGCTCCGGAAATCCCGAGATCAGCTGACAGGAATCCGGGACGCAACATCTCGCGCGCCTCGCGGCACAGTTCGGCGATTTGCGTGGTACGCGGGCGCTGGTGCTTTTCCTCGAACAGATCGGCAATGTCTTCCTTGCTCTTGTGCACCACCGGAGCAACGATGTGCGACGGTGGTTCGTGCGCGAGTTGCAGAATGTATTCGCCGAGATCGGTCTCGAGCACATCCAGACCCTGGCTTTCGAGCGCGTCGTTGAGACCGCACTCCTCCGACACCATGGACTTCGATTTCACCACCTTGTGCAGGCCATGCTGGTGCGCGATTTCGGCCACGATGCGGTTCACCTCGTCGGCGGTCTCGGCCCAATGCACCACAGCGCCGCGCGCGGTTGCTTCCTGCTCGAAGCGCAGCAGGTAACGGTCAAGATTGCGGATGACCTTGTCGCGGATGTCCGTGGCCGCATCGCGGATTTCCTCGAAGTTCGGCAGCTCCGCGATCGCCACCGCGCGACCATCGACGAACTTGGTCTGGAGCTTTTCCAGCGCCTTTTGCAGCTTTTCATTGCGCAGGTTCTCGCCCGCCTTGCGCTTGAAATGCATCGCGGTTACTTGCATGTACCATCATCTCCAGCCAGGACTTCGGCAATATGCAGCACGCGCGTATCGAGGTCGCCACGGCGGCGCAGGCGACCCTCGATGTTCATCAGGCAACCCAGATCGCCGGCGATGATGGCGCCGGCGCCGGTCTGGGCGATGTGCTCGCATTTGTTGTCGGCCATGCGCGTGGAAATTTCGCCGAACTTGACCGAGAAGCTACCGCCGAAACCGCAGCAGGTCGTGGATTCGCGCATCTCGGTCAGCTGCACGCCCGGCATTTTCGAAAGCAGCGCGCGCGGCTGCGCCTGCACGCCCATCTCGCGCAGACCGGAGCAGGAATCGTGATAGGTCAGCGAACCGGAATAGTCGCCTGGAATGCTTTGGAGCTTGGCGACATTGACCAGGAAATCGGTCAGTTCATAAGTGCGGGCGGACAGGCGTTTGATTGATTCGATGACGGCTGGGTCGTCCTTGAATAGCACCGGGTAATGCACACGTATCATGCCGGCGCAGGAGCCGGATGGCAGGACAACGTAATTGCAACCGTCGAATTCCTGCAAGACTTTCAGCGCCAGCGCTTTCGCGGCCTTCTGGTCTCCCGAGTTGTAACCCGGTTGGCCGCAGCAGGTCTGGCCCGGTGGTACTACCACTTCACAACCGGCCGCCTCCAGCAAACGCAACGCCGCGAACCCGATACTCGGCCGCATCAGGTCCACGAGACAGGTGACGAACAGGCCAACGCGCATCCGGCTCATTCTACATCGTGTACCGCCGGTTTGTTCAGCGCACTCCGCTTCGCATCATGAAAGGCCGTGCGTGAGATCCTTCTTCAAGTCCTCTACGTCCTCCAGACCGACCGAAATCCGGATCAGGCCATCGCTGATACCGGCTTCCGCCCGTTGTTCAGGGGTCAGGCGGCCGTGCGTGGTCGTGGCCGGATGGGTGATGGTGGATTTGGTATCGCCCAGATTCGCGGTAATGGAAATCACCCGCGTACTGTCGATCAGCTTCCAGGCCGCGTCCTTGCCGCCATCCAGTTCGAACGACACGATACCACCGAAACCGGACTGCTGCTTCTTGACCAGTTCGTGCTGCGGGTGGGAAGCGAGGCCGGGATAGTAAACGCGCTTCACGCGCTTCTGCTTTTCAAGCCATTGCGCCAGTGCCAGAGCATTCGCGCTGTGCGCCTTTACGCGCAGGCTCAGCGTCTCCAACCCCTTGAGGAACACCCAGGCATTGAACGGGCTCAGGGAAGGCCCGCAGGTGCGCATAAAGCCATAGACCTTCTCGCCCACGAG
>DATICK010000084.1:0-10781 GCA_035456865.1 Sulfuricaulis sp. | reverse complement strand
TAGCGGAAGTGCGCGTGTTCACGGGCCCACGCCTGCGGCAGATCGTGCAGGTACAGGTCGCGTTGCGCGCGCACGCCCCGGTATAGATGCATAGTCCGTTTGATTCCTGTGGCAAATGCATGCTCGAGGATGCTCTTGATCGGCGCAAAACCGGTGCCACCGGCGACCAGAATCACCGGGCGGTCTGTATCTTCGCGCAGAAAAAAAGTCCCGAACGGGCCCTGAAAACGCAGCAGGTCTCTTTCCTTCATCGTGGTGAAGACCTGCCCGCTGAACAACCCGCCCGGCACATGGCGGATATGCAGCTGGAGCAATTCATCCGCGTGCGGCGCGGTGGCGAGCGAAAAGCTGCGCCGCTGGTTGCCGCTCAGCAGGATGTCGATATATTGACCAGCGAGAAATTGCAGGCGCCGGCCTTCGGCCAGCTTGAGCGAAAGTTGCATCACGTCGTGCGCGAGCCTGTCCAGCTTCATCACGCGGCACGGCATGATGCAGATCGGAATGCCTTCCGCGGCGCTGATTTCCCTGGCATCGATTACCAGATCCGACAGCGGCACGGCTTGGCAGAAAAGCGCGGCACCCGCCTCCCTCTCCTCATGGCTCATTGCCTTGGCTTCGTATCTGCCGTAATCGACATTGCCGGAGATAATCTTTCCCTTGCATGTGCCGCAATCGCCATTACGGCAACTGTAGGCAAGTGTCACGCCCTGGCGCAAAGCCGCGGCCAGGACAGTTTCTTTATCGTTGGCGGTAAATTCATGCCCGCTGGATTGGATGCGGATCTTGTGGGTCATGGGGGCGCTTTGTGCAGGTTAGAGGCTTCGCGATGATCGGGCGCCTATTGTTCCCCAAAACGTCGTCGAGGAAAACCACAGATATAAGAATGAGTAAGCCGGCGCAAAAACACCGACATTGCGTCTGACTAAAGTGCGACAGGATTCAGTGTGGCAAAATGCTTCGGAAGGCAGTCGCCCGTTCGCCTCGGGCGCCGGGTGCTAGATCCAGGAGACGCCGTTGACGTTTTCCAGGATTTTCACCGCGCGGTCGACCTGCTGCAGCTTGAGCGCCTCGCGCGCCGCGTCATTACATTCCTCGCGCGTTCCGCACTCCGTGCCATCCACCTGATACACCAAGCGGTTGGCGGTACGCGTATAGGCCGCGCCGTTCCACTCGAAGCGGCTGTAGGCACCCTGCGTGGAAGAAATTTCCGAATAGGTTTCGATCTGTGGGTAGCCGCCTGCGCCCTCATGCAGGCGGAAGCTTCTGTCGAAGGCGAGCAGGGTGACGGCGGAACCGCCGGCCTTTTCCACCAGCCAGGCGCGGCAACCGCTGCCTTGGCACAATTCATTCGTCACCATGAACAGGTCACCTCTTCCGGTCTTGGCTACCCAGCGACGGGTGAACTCCGGCTGGTGGCAAACCTCTAATTCCCCGGTTACGGAAACCGCGCAACCGCTGGCGATATCCGCCGGAATCTCGCGGTCGGCGAGCACCGGGTCGGACGTCTCGCCGGTGCCGGTCCAGATGAGGGCGGCGAAACCGGCGATCAGTGCGCTCAACAAAGTCAGGGCTTTATTCATGGTTCTTTGCTTGTCTCTTGCATGAATAGAGGCATAATCCATGCCAAAATGACGGACTGTGAAAAATCCATAACTTACAGCGGATTAGTCCATGGCTGACGGGCGCATTGGGTGCCGGGATTGGCGCGGAATTTCACGACATTTGCCAGTGGCGTCACTTGGGGAAATCGCGTTCGGCCTGTCGACCGCGCTGCATTTGACATTCATCCCCCTGCTCCCTTAAATGGCGGCCCATGCGCGAACAAGCCCTGTGTCGGAATTTCAGCGTGAAATGAACGGTCCGATTCTGGTTGAAGTCAAAAATCTCACGCGCTTCTACGGCACGCTGCAGGCGGTCAAGGACGTCAGCTTTACGATCCGCAAGGGAGAAGTGCTCGGCTTCCTCGGCCCCAACGGTGCCGGCAAAGCCACCACCATGCAGATCATCAGCGGCAATCTCGCGCCCTCGGGCGGGAGTGTGACCATCGCCGGTCACGATCTCCTCGACGATCCGCGCGCCGCCAAAGGCCAGATCGGTTACCTGCCGGAACAGCCGCCGCTCTACCGCGAACTCACGGTGGACGAATACCTTGATTACTGCGCGGCGCTGAACCGCCTCCCGCGCGCACAACGCCGCCGCGCGCGCGAGGCCGCCAAGGAGCGCTGTGGCCTGCAGGACACCGGCCGGCGGCTTATCGGCAACCTGTCCAAGGGCTTTCAGCAACGCGTCGGCATCGCGCAAGCAATCATCCATCTGCCGCCGGTGGTGATTCTGGACGAACCCACGGTCGGGCTCGACCCGATTCAGATCCGCGAAATCCGCGCGCTCATCCGCGAACTGGGCCGGGAGCACGGCGTGATCCTGTCCACACATATCCTGCCCGAGGTGCAGACCACCTGCGACCACGTGCAGATCATCAACAAGGGCGAACTGGTGCTGAACGAGAGCATCGAGGGCTTGGAGCATCACATGAAATCCTCGTCGATCACCGTTGCCTTCCGTCATCCGCCTGCGATTGAAACACTGCAGCAACTAAAGGGTGTAACAACGGTGCAGGCGAAACAGGACGGACGCATGCACGTCTTCCATGAAACCGGACTCAACCCGACGGACGATATCCTGCGCATGGCAGTGGAAAAGAACTGGGGCTTGTATGAAATCCGCCCCGGACGGCTTTCGCTCGAGCAGGTGTTTCTGGACTTGACCTCGGCCGCGGGCGAGTCCGTCACGACGGAATCGCCGGCAATCACGGATTCACTGGAGAGGCAGGCGTGATATTCACCATCGGACTGCGTGAACTGAAGTCTCTGTTTCTCTCGCCGCTCGCGTGGTCCATCCTCGCCGTGGTGCAACTGATCCTCGCATACCTGTTCCTGGGCCGGATTGAGATCATCCAGCTGTATCAGGCGCAACTCATGGCAATGGACGGAGCGCCCGGTGTGACCGAAATCATCCTGCCCGATCTGCTCGGCAATGCGGCGATCATCCTGCTGTTGGTGGTGCCGTTGCTGACCATGCGTCTCGTCGCCGAGGAGCGGCGTAATCGCACGCTGTCGCTGCTTTTCAGCTCGCCGCTGTCGATGACCGAAATCGTGCTCGGAAAATACCTCGGCATCCTGCTGTTCCTGCTCGTGCTGCTGGTGCTGATCGCGCTCATGCCGCTGTCCCTGCTCGCCGGGGCCAGGCTGGATTTCGGCCTGCTGGCGTCAAGCTTCCTGGGGCTGGCGCTGCTGCTCGCAGGCTTCGCCGCCGTCGGACTTTTCATGTCGACACTGACGCAATATACGACGGTGGCGGCCATCAGCACCTTCGGCGCCCTGCTGCTGTTCTGGATACTCGATTGGTCGGGCCAGGGATTTGCTGGCGGCAACTGGCTCGCGTATCTCTCGCTTTTCAATCATTACAAGCCGTTTCTCGACGGGATTTTCGACAGCGCGGACGCGGTCTACCACGTGTTGCTTATCACCACCTTCCTCGTACTCAGCATCCACCGCCTGGATGCCGACCGGCTGGGTGGCTGACTAACTGTATATGCGCCATACCCCGCAAGCGAAATGGCAACTCCGGCTCATGAACGTGAGTTTCGTGGTTCTGTTTCTGGTCGCCGTCGGACTGCTGCAGTGGCTGGCGCGCGAATATCACCTGCAGTTCGACTGGACCCAGGCACGCCGCCATTCGCTCTCGCCGGCGAGCGTCGCAGTGATCGAGCGGCTCAACGAGCCGCTCAAGATCACCGCCTTTGCGAGCCCGCGCGGCGAAACCCGGCGCGTGATCCAGGACATGGTAACGCGCTACCAGAAATACAAACCGGATATTCAAATCGAGTTCGTCAACCCGGATACCGCCCCGGAGCGGGTGCGCACGGCCGGCGTGCAATTCGACGGCGAATTGGTACTCGAGTATGGCGACGCCAAGGAAAATATCCCGCCCGCGCAATTCAACGAGGAGAATTTCACCAATGCGCTCACCCGCCTGGGACATCGCGGCGAACGCTGGGTGGTGTTCCTGAGCGGTCACGGTGAGCGCAGCCCCGACCGGCAGGCGAACTTCGATCTCTCGACCTGGGCATCGCAACTGCACAAGCGCGGTTTCAAGACCAGGACGCTTTCGCTCGGCGATCACCCACAGATTCCGGGCAACACCACGGTGCTGTTGATCGCCGGTCCGCGCACGCACCTGCTGCCGGGCGAAGTCAAGGAAATACAAAACCATCTCGACCGCGGCGGCAATCTTTTGTGGCTGCACGACCCGGGTCCGCTGTTCGGACTGGAACCGCTCGCCGAATCGCTCGGCATCGAATTCCAGCCGGGCGTGATCGTGGACCCGGCCTCGGAGGCCATCACCGGCAATGCCGCGGCAATTGTGATTGCCAAATACGGCGCGCATCCGGTGGTGCGCAATTTCGCCGACAACACGCTTTTCCCCCAGGCCGGCGGCATCAGTCTGAGGACCCCCGAGGGCTGGCAGGGATCGGTACTGATGGATACGCGCGCTTCCAGCTGGTCGGAAACCGGTGAACTCAACGGGCCGATCCAGTTCGACAAGGGCAAGGACATTCGCGGTCCGCTCAATCTCGCGGTGGCGCTGTCGCACCCGCTGGACAAGCGCGAGCAACGCGTCATCGTTTTCGGTGACGGGGACTTTGTGGCGAACAGTTACATCGCCAACGCCGGCAACCTCGATCTCGGCATGAGCCTCGTCAACTGGCTGTCGCAGGACGACGCTTACGTCAACATTCCGGTCAAGACCGCGCGTGACCGCACGCTCAATCTGTCGCGCGGCGTCCAGATCGCCATCGCCACCGGATTCCTCGTGGCTCTGCCGTTGTTCATGATCGGCAGCGGGGTATTCATCTGGTTGCGCCGGCGCAAACGCTGAATGGAGGCATGGATGCCCGACGCTGAAAAAAACGATAAATCTGAGACATCCGGCAAACCGGCTGTCTCCGGCCTCAAACGCCGCTGGCTGCTCAATGCCGGCTTGCTGGGATTGATCGCCGCGCTTGCCTGGATCGTGGCACAGCGGATGGGCCAGGAAAAGGATATTCCAGGCCCGCCATTGACCGGCCTGTCGGCTGCGACCGTGTCGCATGTGCGCATCGAACGCCCCGAACAGCCAGCCATCGCGATCGAGAAAACCGGCAATGAATGGAAACTCACCGCGCCATTGCCGGCGCGCGCCAATCGTTTAAACGTCGAAACCCTGCTGCGCGTGCTGTCGGCTCCGGTTGAGACGCGCTTTCCAGCCGTTCCCGCGGAGCTCGCCCAGTACGGCCTCGAGAAAGCCTCGGCACGCGTGCGGCTGGAAAACGAGGATATCGCCTTTGGCGCGCTGCATCCTCTCAAAAACCAGGTTTACGTTCTGCACAACAACGAGGTGGCGCTGATCCCCAGTTATCATCTCTCCGCCGCGACTTATCCTTATGCCAATTTTATCGACAGTCGCCTGTTCGAGGAGGACCGCAAGCTCACCTCGCTCAGGCTGCCCGGCTTTATGCTCAACCTGAAAGACGGCGTCTGGCGACGCAAACCGGTGGATAAGAAACTGACCTCGGACCGGATCAACGATTTTGCGTCGGAATGGCAGAACGCGAGCGCGCTGAACGTGGACAAGTACTCCGGCAAGGAGTCGATCGATCATATTGACATCGACAGCATGCGGGACGGCAAGAACGAAAAAATCCGCCTCGGCATCCTTGCCTCCAAGCCGGATTTCGTTCTCTACAGACCGGATGAGAACCTGGAATATCATTTTACCGAAGAGACCGGCAAGCGCCTGCTAAACCTGGTCGGTCAGTAAGCCCACTAATGAATCCGTAGCCGCCGCCAAGGCGGCTCGACAAATATTCTGCGATCCGTCTATGCCCGAACTCCCCGAAGTCGAAACCACCCGACGCGGCATCGAGCCGCACGTGCTCGGCCGAACCGTCACGCGCCTCATCGTGCGCAACCCGCGACTGCGCTGGCGGGTTCCGGCAAAACTGAAAAAGGAATTGTCCGGACAGATCATTGAATCCGTCACGCGACGCGGAAAATACCTGCTCGTCGCCACCGCCGCGGGCACGGCGATTCTGCATCTCGGCATGTCCGGGAGTCTGCGCGTGGTCGCCCGCACGCTTCCGGCGGACAAATACGATCACGTGGACATTGTGCTCGACAGCGGCGACTGCCTGCGGCTGCGCGACCCACGGCGATTCGGCGCGCTGCTGTGGACCCACGACGATCCCCTGCGTCATAAACTTCTCAAACATCTCGGACCGGAGCCGCTGGGGCCGGATTTCAGCGGCCAATACCTGTATAAGAAACTACACGGTCGCAAGCGCAATATTCGCGATTCCCTGCTCAACAGTCATCTCGTGGCCGGCATCGGCAATATTTATGCGAATGAAGCATTGTTCGCGGCGGGTATACGCCCCACGCGCCACGCCGGGAAAATCTCCCGGGCTGTATGTGACCGGCTGGCCAAGGCGATTCACGAAACGCTGGAGCGTGCATTGCGCGCCGGCGGCACTACACTGCGCGACTTCCGCGATAGCCGGGGCCGGCCCGGCTATTTCCAGCTTTCCCTCAGCGTCTATGGCCGCGAAAACCAGCCCTGCCGACGTTGCGGCACACCCATCCGCACCCGGCGCCTGGGTCAGCGGAGTGCTTTTTACTGCCCAAAATGCCAGTGCTAAGCTACACTTAACGTATTGGCGGATGTAACTTATCGAAGCCGTTGATCGCACATGAGTTTTGCTTCAGGGTCTCAAAAACAAGCAAATAATTTTGTGCAAAAAGTTGGCTGACAGGGAGGAGTTTTCCTGAAGGGAAACTATATTTCATAAGAGATGCAACTCGCCGCGAAGAATCAGAACCTCGAGCAGTATTTCGAGGCATACAGCGAATGGCGCACCACGCTCGCCTCGGGGGTCACCGAACTCAAATCCTGGCTGCAACAGCAGGAATTGAGCGACACCCAGGTCGATCAGCGCCTTGAACACGTGCTCTCGACGCTGCGCGACGACAAGCTGTACGTCGCTTTTGTCGCCGAGTTCTCGCGCGGCAAATCCGAACTGATCAACGCCATCTTCTTCGCCAACTTCGGACAACGCATCCTGCCGTCAAGCGCCGGGCGCACCACCATGTGCCCGACTGAAGTCCAGTACGAGCCGGGAAGCAAGCCATCGCTGCGGCTACTGCCAATCGAAACCCGCAAGAGCGGGACTACCATCACCGAGTTCCGCGGCTTCCCCGAGGAATGGCAAACCCTGCCGCTGGATACGCAGTCGCCGAACGCCATGATCGAGATGTTGCAGCATATCACCGAGGTCAAGCACGTCGCGCGCGAGGAAGCCCAAACCATGGGATTCCATATCGCCGAGGAAGAATCCCAGAACGGCATGCGCATTGCCGAGGACGGCCTAGTGGAAATACCGAAGTGGCGCCATGCGATCATCAACATCCCGCATCCGCTACTGGAGCAGGGGCTGGTGATCCTCGACACCCCGGGCCTCAACGCCCTCGGCGCCGAGCCGGAACTGACGCTCAACATGCTGCCCTCCGCCCACGCAGTGCTGTTCATCCTCGCGGCGGACGCCGGCGTGACGAAATCGGACATCGACGTCTGGCACGACCATATCGGCGTGCGCAAGGACAGCCCGAACAAGGGCCGGCTCGTGGTGCTCAACAAGATCGACGGTCTGTGGGACGAGCTGCGCAACGCAGAGGAAGTCAATCGTGAGATCGAACGCCAGATCCGCGACACGGCGAAGCATCTTGCCATCCCCGAGCATAATATTTATCCGGTTTCGGCACAGAAGGCTTTGCTCGGAAAAGTAAGAAAGGACGATAAGGTCCTCGAACGCTCCCGCATCCTGGCGCTGGAACAGGCGCTGGGCAACGAGATCGTACCGGCCAAGCGTGAAATCGTGCGCGACAACATCAGCGGCGACATGGAAGACATCATCACGGCCATGCGCCTGATCATCACGCAACGCCTGAAAAACGCCTACGAACACATGGACGAACTCGGCGGCCTGTCCGGCAAGAACATGGACGTCATCGAACACATGATGAAGAAGGTCAAGGCGGACAAGGAAGTTTTCGAGAAAAGCCTGCAGCGTTTCCAGGCGACTCGCAGCATTTTCTCCCAGCAGACCAACGTGCTGTATACGCACCTGAACCTGAAAAACCTGGATTCGACAATTGCCCACACCAAGAAGGACATGGAAACGAGCATGACCACGGCGGGTCTGAAGACCTGCATGGATAACTTCTTCAAGCACTCTTACGCCATCATGGAAGAGGCCGCCAAGCAGGCACAGGAAATCAAGGCGATGATGGAGGGCGTGTACAAGAAATTCCAGGAAGAGCACGGGCTCTCGGACATCAAGCCAAGCGGCTTTTCGGTCACGCGGTATTTACGCGAGATCAAGCGGCTCCAGGACAAGCACGACCAGTACATGAAGGGTGTGTCGCTCGTCTTCACCGAGCAGCGGGCGCTCACGCGCAAATTCTTCGAGTCCTCCGTGGCCAAGATCCGCGCCATTTACAAGATGGCCAACCGCGACGCCGACAACTGGCTCAAGACCATCATGTCGCCGATGGAATCCCAGGTACGCGAGCATCAAGTGCAGCTGCGCCGGCGCCTTGAGTCCATCAAACGCATTCATCAGGCGAGCGACACGCTGGAGGAGCGCGTTAGCGAACTCGAACAGATCCGCGATGGCATCCGCGACCAGGAACGTAATCTGGAAAGCCGCATCGAGGCGGTCATGAAAGTCCTCAGTTTCGACCAGGGCAAGTCCGCGGTCGCGAACAAATCGGCCTGATTCCCGCTCCAATCCACCGCCACCCTCGGCTAGCCGCCGGCTTACTTCACCAAACCAAGACCCTCACCGCGCGGATCTGACGCCGCTTCCACGCGCCCGGTTTTCTTGTACCACGTTACCAGTTGCATGTTGCCATATCCGCCGCGCACGGCTTCGAGCCGGTACCCGTGCTGCTCCAATGTCCGCATCTCCGCATCGTCGAAGGCGCGTGGCTCGTGCGCCACGATATCGGGCAGATACTGGTGATGAAAACGCGGCAAGCTAACCCATTCCATGGGACCACCGTGCCCGTGCGCGAATTCAAGGCTTGCCAGCAACACCATGCTGATGATGCGGCTACCGCCGGGCGTGCCTAGCACCACCACCGCGTCGTCATTCTCCAGAAACGTCGGGGTCATGCTGGACAGCGGCCGCTTGCCGGGCGCAACGGCATTGGCATCGGACCCCACGAGGCCATAGTTGTTGGGCACGTCCGGTTTGACCACGAAATCATCCATTTCGTTGTTGAGCACGACACCGGTGCCGGGCGGCATGAAACCAGAACCGAAGGGAGTGTTGAGACTCAAGGTTGCTGCCACGCGGTTGCCATCGCGATCGATCACAGAAAAGTGCGTGGTGTTGGCGCCCTCGCCCGCGGCCTTGGCGGGTGCAACGACAGGAGGTTTCTCGCGGACACGCATTTCCTCCCGCAATTTTGCGGCATAGGCGGGATCAATCAGGCGTGGAACATCCACATGCACAAAATCCGGATCGCCCAGATAACGCGCGCGGTCGCGGTAGGCGAGTCGCATTGCCTCGATGATGGTTTGATCGCGTCGCGCCTTGATCATCGAGTTCAGATCGAATCCCTGCAAAATATTCAACGTTTCCATCAGTACAATGCCGCCCGAAGAAGGCAGCGGCGCCGAAGTTATGCGAACGTTACGATAGACCCCGCGCACTGGCTCGCGCTCGATCACACGGTAGTCAGCCAGATCCTTCGTGCTCCAGATGCCGCCAGCGGCACGTACACCGTCTACCAGACGTTTAGCGATATCGCCGCGGTAAAATCCCTCACGGCCTTTGGCGGCAAGGCGCTCAAGGGTGCGCGCGAGTTCCGGTTGGCGCAGCATTTCTCCTGCGCCGTAGATAAAGCCGTTGTGGAAAAAAACCCGTGCCGTTTCCGGAAAATGTTCCAGCCGGTCATGCTGGCGCAAGGTCATCTTGCCGTAGTGCAAAGTCACGGGAAATCCGTCGCGCGCAAGACGGATGGCGGGTGCGAGACTTTGCTTGAGCGTCAGCTTGCCGTATTTTTCTGCGACGTATGTCAGTCCCGCGGGAGTGCCGGGAATGCCGGCCGCCAGCGCGCCATCGATGGACCGGCCGGGAATGGGACGACCGTCGCGGTCGAGGTACATGTCCCGGGTCGCAGCCAGCGGCGCGCGTTCACGCGCATCGATCATGACCTCGAAGCCGTCACGCGCCTGATGCAGCAGAAAAAAACCGCCGCCGCCCAGGCCGGAATTGTAGGGCTCGACGACAGCCAGCGCAGCCGCCACGGCGACCGCCGCATCAAAGGCATTGCCGCCACGCGCGAGGATTTCGTGTCCGGCCTGTGTGGCCAGGGGATGCGCGCTGGCGATACCGGCGGCCGATGGGCGCGGTTCAGCCGCCCAACTCGTGAGCGGCAAAACCACGATCAGAAAAATCAGAATACGCAGTAGATGAAACATGTCGCGCAAATATTAAACTGAAAGACGAATAAATATTAGGAGTTTCGCGTCCGTTTTCGAATATGTCGGGCGGCCTTCGGCCGCGTGTACTTGTGGGTGGCTGACCCACGGCAGGTGACTTTTCTTTGCTTGTCCAAAGAAAAGTCACCAAAAGAAAGGACACCCCGGGTCGCTCACCGCGCACAAAACGCGCGGTT
>DATICK010000083.1:0-2241 GCA_035456865.1 Sulfuricaulis sp. | reverse complement strand
CAACACGCTGATTGATTTCATCATTGTTGCTTTTGCGCTGTTCATGGTGATCAAGGCGATGAACCGGCTGAAGAAGGAAGAAGCGCCGGCCAAGGCACCGGACACCCGGAAATGTCCGGAATGTCTTTCGGAAATACCGCTCGCGGCCAAACGATGCATGTATTGCACTACTCCTGTCAGCTCGCGATAAACGCCACGGCTCGGACACCCTGATCCGTTTCAGCAGGGAGAATAGGGGTAGGTTGTCATAACTTGTTTTCAGCTTCTCATTACTTGTTTTTATGAGCGACGGTAAAATGTGATGATTCCATTGCAATATTAATGAGTGGTTGACGTGGTGGTTTGTACCCGTATAGTTTGGAGGGTCTTGATAGACGAACCCAGCCAATCTTGCTAAAAAGTGCTTTCGAAACAGGAATAAAGCAGCGTATGCAAAAAAAAGAAGCCGCGACAGTGATTAACATCTCCAGCATGAAGGCGGCCTGCAAGGATTGCTCGCTGCACGAGTTGTGTCTGCCGCTGGGCCTGAGCGAGCCCGATCTCGCCGCGCTCGACAAGATCATCAAACGCCGCCGCACCCTGAAGAAAGGCGAATTGCTTTACCGCTATGGCGATCCGCTGCGTTCGCTGTATGCCATCCACAGCGGCACGCTCAAAACCACCGGACTTATCGAGGACGGCCGGGCGCAGGTGACCGGTTTTTATCTTCCCGGCGAACTGTTGGGGATAGATGCGATCAACACGGACCTGCATCCGTGCAGCGCCGAGGCGCTGGAAACCTCCGAAGTCTGCGACATACCCTTTAATTCACTCGAGGAACTGGCACAGAAAGTCCCTGGCTTGCAGCATCAGTTGCTGCGCATCATGAGCCGTGAAATCGTGCGCGATGAAGACATGCTCATGATGCTCGGACGCATGAGTGCCGAGGAACGGCTGGCCTCGTGTCTCATGAGTTTTTCACGCCGTTTCGCGCGGCTCGGCACCGGCGCAGTGGATTTCAGGCTCAGCATGTCGCGCCAGGACCTTGGCGATTACCTGGGTCTGGCGCTCGAGACCGTGAGCCGCCTGCTTTCCCGTTTCCAGGAAGAGAATTTGATTAGCGTTCATGGTCGCCAGATAGTGCTGCGCGATCTCGGCCGGCTGCGTGCCATGGCTGCCGGCGCGCCCCGCGAAAACAGCGCGAGCGCTTGAACCACCGTCAACTCTCGGATTACTGGAGAGTTGACAAGCGGCGCGGCTTCCCCTAGCTTGATCGCTCTTAATAATTATTACCGGACGACTCCCGATGCATCCCGACGCCGCTGAAATTGCCGCGCTGTTCGAACTCCCGTTCAGCGATCTGATCTTCCGTGCCCAGACGGTGCATCGCCGGCACTTCGATCCGAACGCGGTGCAGCTCTCAACGCTGCTGTCCATCAAGACCGGCGGTTGTTCGGAAGACTGCGGCTATTGTTCGCAATCGGCGCGATTTCACACCGAGATCGAAAACCAGCCGCTGTTGTCGAAGGAAGCGGTGATCACTGCCGCCCGCGCGGCCAAGGCGCGCGGCGCCACGCGTTTCTGCATGGGCGCCGCTTGGCGCGGGCCGAAAGAAAAGGATCTGCAACAGGTCGCGGAGATGGTTCACGCCGTCAAGGCTCTAGGCATGGAAACCTGCGCCACGCTGGGCCTGTTGCGCGACGGACAGGCGGAGCAGCTGGCGCAGGCGGGTCTCGATTACTACAACCACAACCTCGATACCTCGCGCGCGCACTACGACAACATCGTGCATACCCATACTTACGATAACCGGCTGGACACGCTCACCAAGGTGCGCGCGGCCGGCCTCAAAGTCTGTTGCGGGGGTATCATGGGCATGGGGGAATCACGCGCGGACCGCGTGCAGTTTCTCGCCGAGTTGGCCGCCCTCGACCCGCCGCCCGAATCGGTGCCGATCAATCTGCTGGTGCAAATCCCGGGGACGCCGTTATCAAACAATGCCGCACTCGACCCCATCGAGTTTGTGCGCACCGTCGCGGTTGCGCGCATCGCGATGCCGGCTTCGTTCGTGCGGCTATCCGCCGGCCGCAGCCAGATGCCGGATCATCTCCAGGCGCTGTGTTTCCTGGCCGGCGCCAATTCCATCTTCTACGGCGAGAAGCTCCTCACCACGCCCAACCCGGAATCCGACGCCGACTTGAAACTGTTCGAGAAACTGGGTATCCAGCCCCTCGCTCTCGAAAAGCCGCTGCCGGAACGCAA
>DATICK010000082.1:0-3963 GCA_035456865.1 Sulfuricaulis sp. | reverse complement strand
CTTCGCGCAGATCCTGCTGTCCGAACTCGAACACGGCACGGTCGACTGGACGCCCAACTTCGACGGCACGCTGCAGGAACCGAAGATCATGCCGGCGCGCCTGCCGCACGTGCTGCTGAACGGCACCACCGGCATCGCCGTTGGCATGGCCACCGACATCCCGCCGCACAACGTGCGCGAGGTCGCCGCTGCCTGCGTGCACCTGCTCGAAGAGCCGGACGCGGGTTTCAAGGACCTGTTCAAGCACATCAAGGGCCCGGACTATCCGACAGAGGCCGAGATCATCACGCCGAAGAGCGAAATTCGCGCAATGTATGAAACCGGCAACGGCTCGATCCGGGCACGGGCCAAATGGGAAAGCGAGGACGGTGCCATTGTCATCACGGCGCTGCCGTATCAGGTGTCGGGCTCCAAGGTCATCGAGCAGATCGCGCAGCAGATGCAGCAGAAGAAGCTGCCCATGGTCGAGGACCTGCGCGACGAATCCGACCACGAAAATCCGACGCGTCTGGTGATCATGCCTCGCTCCAACCGCATCGACCCGGTAGAGCTTATGTCGCATCTGTTCGCGACCACCGATCTCGAGCACAGCTACCGTGTGAACATGAACATGATCGGCCTCGACGGCCGGCCGCGGGTGTACAACCTCAAGGACCTGCTCAAGGAATGGATCAAGTTCCGGATCGAGACCGTGCGCCGGCGGCTCACGCATCGTCTCGAGCGCGTCACGGCGCGGCTACACATCCTCGACGGCCTGTTGATCGCTTATCTGAATCTGGACGAGGTCATCCGCATCATCCGTAACGAGGACGAGCCCAAGCCCAAGCTCATCAAGCGCTTCAAGCTGACCGAGATTCAGGCCGAGGCAATCCTTGAGACAAAGCTGCGGCATCTGGCCAAGCTCGAAGAGATGAAAATCCGCGGCGAGCAAGACGAACTCACGCGCGAGCGCAATCACCTGGAAAAGACGCTCAAGTCGGCGCGGCTGTTGAAGCAGTTGGTGCGCGATGAGATCATCGAGGACGCTCAGGAATTTGGCGACGCACGCCGCTCGCCGCTGGTCGAGCGCGAAGCCGCGCAGCAGATCGACCAGACCGCGCTGCTGCCGACCGAGCCGGTCACGGTAATCCTGTCCGAAAAGGGCTGGGTACGTGCCGCCAAGGGCCACGAGATGGACCCCAAGACGCTCGATTACAAGGCCGGCGACAAATTCCATCAGGCGGCGCGTGGCAAGAGCAACCAACTGGCGGTATTTATCGACTCTACCGGACGCACCTATTCGCTGCCGGCACACAAGTTGCCCTCAGCGCGTGGGCATGGCGAGCCGCTCTCCAGCAGCCTCAATCCGCCTTCCGGTGCGACCTGGGCCGGTGTGATGATGGGCAATCCCGAGGATCTATATTTGCTCGCGACCGATGCTGGTTATGGCTTCGTCGCCAAGCTCGAGGATCTGATCGCGAACAAGAAAGCCGGCAAGGCAGTGCTCAAGCTGACGAAAGAAGCGAAAGTGCTAATGCCGCAGCTCGTGACCGATATTAAAAAGGATTACCTCGCGGCGGCCACGACCACCGGCCAGATGCTGGTGTTCAAGGTCCAGGAGCTGCCGCAAATGCCAAAGGGCAAGGGCAACAAGATTCTGAACGTTCCCACGGCGAAGTTCGCCAAGGGCGAAGAGGCCATTGCCGGTATCGCCGTTTTCGGTGAGGGCAAGACGCTGGTTGTGCATACCGCCAAGGGCGAGCTGACGGTTTCGCCGGAGGAAGTCGATCTCTACGAGGGCGAGCGCACGCAGCGCGGCGGGAGATTGCCGAAGGGATATCTGGAAGTGAAGGGGATTGAGGTGAAGGGATCATAAATGACGCCGTCAAATTAAATCGTCGTCATGCCCGCGGAGGCGGGCATCCAGGTAGTAAATGATTAAAAGCCGTCCGAAGGACGGCTTTTTCATTGTATCGCCTGCGGTGACGTATAACTTGTGGGTCAGCCACCCACAAGTAGCAGTTGAGATAGTGCGCAATGCGCGCGATACCTAATTTACAGACTGTTGCTGCCCGGGGTGCAACGGAATTCGTTGTACCCGTTCGGCGGCGTGAACACACGTTAAGTGTGTTCACGAAGACTCCGCCTCACCCCGCCTACGCGGGGATGACGGCAATGTTGCAGAGGCGGAGCCACCCGCAATTAGCCTTTTAACCCGCGCGCGCAGCGCACACGAAACATCCCCGTCAACCTCCCTCGGGTTGCCGCGTTATGCAATCCTGATGCAACCAACAAATGGAGTTTTTTTCATGAAATTAAACATCCGTTCTCTTGTTTTAATCCCGGCCTTTCTGGGCTTGTTCGCTGGTGTAGCGCTGGCCGATGACGCCGCTGGCAAACCCGGGCCGGCGCCCAATCGTCAGCAATGGTGCGCTGACAACCCGCAGAAGTGCCAGGAAATGAATACGCGTATGCAAGAAAAATGCGCGCAGGACCCAAAGCGCTGCGAGGAGATGAAAGCGCGCGCGGCGAAACTGAAAGCCAAATGCGACGCCAACCCCGAGGAATGCCAGAAGCAGCGCGAACAGATGAAAGCGCACCGCGCCGAAATGCGCGCTAAATGCGAGGCCAACCCGGAAGAGTGCAAGAAAAGGCGCGAGGAGATGCGCGAGCACCGCGAGAAGTGCCGTGAAAATCCGGACAGCTGCCGTGGTCGTGGCCGCGATGGTGCTCCGGCGAACAAACCAGTTACTTGATCGGAATACTATATCGTTTATCCGAGGGACAAAGGCCAGGGATGGGCGGAAGTCAGCGATCCCTGACCCAGGGGTCGAGCGAGTCGCCATCAGATTTCCTGCCGGGCATGTGGCGTACGCCGTGCTGATCGCGTGAGTCGGATGCCTTCCGGTAAAACTCCTCCCGGTGGCGCAACAAAAAATGCGGCTTCGCGTACAATAGGCCTATCGGTGTAGTGCACGGAGAGCGCGAATAAATGGGTCCGCATTACCTTGATCGGCTGTTTGCCCCGCGCGCCATCGCGGTTTTCGGCGCATCGGACCGCAAAGACTCGGTCGGCGGGCGCGTTCTGCACAACTTGCTGGCAGCCGGTTTCGACGGGCCGATCTTTCCCATCAATCCCAAGCATGACACCGTCGCCGGGCGGCGCTGTTTCCACTCGATCGGCGAGACGGATGCGCCCGTGGACCTCGCGGTGATCGCCACGCCGGCCGCCACGGTGCCGGGAATCATCCATGAATGCGGCGAACATGGCGTGCGCGCGGCGATCGTCCACTCGGCGGGCTTTACCGAAGGCCAGGAAAAGACCACCGGCATCGAACTCGAAACGGCGCTGCTTGCCGAGGCGCGGCGTTATCATATGCGCCTCCTCGGCCCGAACTGCCTCGGGTTGATACGCCCCGCGACCAAACTCAACGCCACGTTCACCAATAATACCGCGCGCTCCGGCTCGCTCGCGCTGGTCTCGCAATCCGGCGCGCTGTGCACGGCGATTCTCGACTGGGCCGAGGCCCATCACGTGGGTTTCTCGGCGGTGGTGTCGCTGGGCGAAGGGTCCGATATCGATTTTGGCGACTTGCTCGATTACCTTGCGGTCGATCCCGCCACGCACAGCATCCTGCTCTACATCGAGGGTATCCGGCAATCGCGCCGGTTCCTGAGCGCGTTGCGTGTCGCCGCACGCCTGAAACCGGTCGTGGTCGTCAAGGCGGGACGGCATGCCGCGGGGTCGCGCGCCGCGATGTCGCATACCGGCGCCCTGGTGGGCGCGGACGATGTGTTCGACGCCGCGCTCGCGCGCGCCGGTGCGGTACGCGCCATGACCATCGAGCAGCTGTTCTCCGCCGCGGAGTTGCTGGCCACGAAGTATCGCGTGCGCGGTCACCGGCTGGCGATCGTGACCAACGCCGGCGGACCCGGCGTGCTCGCCGCGGATCGCGCGGCCGATCTCGGTGTCGAGCTGGCGAC
>DATICK010000081.1:0-7230 GCA_035456865.1 Sulfuricaulis sp. | reverse complement strand
GAGTTTGGCGATGTTGCCCTCGAGCGTCGCGGAAAACAGCAGCGTCTGGCGGGTGGCCGGCGTGGCCGCCGCGATCTTCTCCACGGCGTGGATGAAGCCCATGTCCAGCATGCGGTCGGCTTCATCGAGCACCAGCACTTCGAGGCGCGAGTAATCGATGCGTCCGCGCTCCATGTGGTCGAGCAGGCGTCCGGGTGTCGCCACCAGGATATCGAGCGGCTGGGACAGCAGCCGCATCTGCGGCGGGTAGGGCATGCCGCCCACGACGCTGCCGATGCGAAAGCGCATGTGTTTGCCGTACTTGATGGCGGCCGCGGTCACCTGATTCGCGAGTTCGCGCGTCGGCGTAAGCACCAGCACGCGCGGGCCGCGGGAATTCCTGGTCGACGGCGTGCTCAGCCGGTGCAGCGAGGGCAGCACGAATGCCGCGGTCTTGCCGGTGCCGGTCTGGGCCGAGGCCATGAGGTCATGGCCCTCGAGCGCCTGCGGTATCGACTGCATCTGGACCGGTGTCGGGGTGGTGTAGCCGCTCTCGGTGATCGCCTTGAGGATGGACGGGTGTAAAGCCAGTTTTTCGAAAGTCACGGTGTTTCCTTGTATTGAGATAAATGGCGCATACAGCACAACGCAGCCATTACCTGCTTAAGGCAAAGGCAGCAACATAACTGCTGGCGCGAACACATCGTCGCCAACCGGAATGCTGAAATCTCAGGGAAACTGAAACCAGGAAGGTAGGTCAGAGAGCGATGAACTTATGGCTGGATCGGGCGTTACCGCTACCTGGACCATTCAGCCGGCGCGAACAATACAGGAAGACCTGATGAAATACCAGTGTTATTCCACGGGCCGAGTCGCCGCGCTTATTCCTCTTTGACCAGCGGCACCCACAGCAGATGCAGCGCGACCATCAGCGCCAGACCGGCGGTGCTCAGTCCGTAAACGAGCAGGTTGGATTCGAAGAACAGTGCGGCCACCATGACCAGTGCCCCCGGCAGGGCGGCCTTCATCCAGGCCGGGTAGGTGATTTTTATGGTTTTTCCGCAGGACTGGCAGGCGACAGGGACGCCTGGACCTAATACGGTTTTTCTAAGTGCAGAGATTGCTGACTGCCCGCAATGAGGACACTGGTACATTTCTTTCCACCCCTGATTCGCGTAATTAAAAAATTTAACCTCCAGACGAGAGCATGGTGCCTAACAACGCCCCCCTGATCTGAATGGGTCATTATGCTTGAATACAATATCCACCGGTCCGGGAAAAGGCAAATCCAGGTCATTAAGTATGCATCTCACACAGGTATGGCCAACTCATCTCGCAGAAGCGCGCGATTCAGGAATCTCCGCGTGAAAAGATTAATGCGCATGACCGGTTCGGCAAAGACAGGGTGGTCGCCGGCTGCCGGAAACCGCGTGTTACGCGCATCGGCTGGCTTCCACCGTTTGACCGCCGTGTGCTGTTATTGATCGGGGTCAACGTTTCGTGACGTTGTTCACATACCATATGCTAATGTTGCGGCTGATGGCGTCGAGGAATGTTCCTTCAAGGTCCTGCATGGGGTTATTCATGTGATGAAAAGATATCTTCATTGTGCGGTTCTGGTACTGGTCGTCACGGCATTCTGCGGCGTGATGCCGCAGGCGCAGGCGGCCTCCGCCGGAGAGACCAGCGTCAGCCTGGGGGCGGAATACACCTCGGGCGATTACGGGACTTCCAGCGAAACCAATATCTGGTATTTCCCGGTCACGCTCAGGTACGAAACGGATCGCTACATGATGGCGCTGACTGTTCCGTACCTTATCGTGGAAGGTACCGGCAATGTCGTGGCGTCAGGCGGCATGCATGGCACGCCCCGCCCCAAACCCATCCCGACGAACCAGGGGACCCAGACGAATTACGGGCTGGGCGACATCGAGCTGGCGGCTTCGCATGTAATCGCGCAGAGCGAAGCCGGCTGGCGCGTGAGTCTGGGTGGCTATATCAAATTCGGCACCGCCGATGAACAAGAGAATCTGGGCACGGGCGAGGATGATTTTTCGGTTCATCTGGCGGCGGATAGGACGTACGAAACTAATACGCTCTTCGGTACCGCCGGATACAAGGTGCTGGGTGATATGCCGGGAGTCGATTACGACAATGTCTTTTTCGGATCGGTGGGAGTATCCCACCGGCTCGATGCCACCCGCGCCGCTGGCGTGGAACTGTATATGGAGCAGGCGCCGCTACCCGGCGTGGATGGACAGTCGGAATTGACTCTATTTTTGAGCAGCAAGCTGGAGGCAAAAACCCGGCTTACGGGGTACGTGATTGCGGGCCTCGCTGATGGCAGTCCCGACTGGGGGCTTGGGTTAACCCTCAAGATCAGTCAGTAAGACCGGCGGCGAACAGTTTACTTCCTTCCGGCTTTTTCCCGGCCTTGCTCACGTGCGATCAGCCGCGCAAGATCGACGATCTGCTCCGAAAGCAGGTCGATAAGATCATCCACCGACAGGATTCCCACCAGTTCGTTGTCGTCATTGACTACGGGCAGGCGCCGAATACCCTTGGCGCGCATAACCTTGATGGTCTCGAGGAATCCATCGCTTTCTCGCGCAGTGACAAGGTTGTCGCTCATGATGTCGCCTACGTTGACGTCGTCCATGCCCACGCCTTCGGCGATGACCTCGAGGACAATATCGCGATCGGTGACGATGCCGACAGGAACGCGTTTACCTGTTTTTTCCCTTGTCACCACCAGATCGCCAACGTGATACTCACGCATCAGGCGAGCGGCTTCCGGAATCGATGCTTGTGCGTGGATGAAGACAACTTCGCGGTTGCAGACTTTTCCTATCGTCATGTCACTCTCCTAATTTAGATTTATTCTATCGGTACAAATCACACTTTTCTTGATCTAGATCATTGAACCAGCCAGGCATGTTTGCGAAGTTACGCGTCTTTAAGCCTTAGTAGGGCAAACCGCCGTCCGGTGTCTCCGCACGGCCACCACTTCTCCCTGGTGGTCTGGTATTGGACGGCGGTTTTTTTTGCCGGTTTTCCCTGATTCCCGCTCACTGCCGCTACCTTCTGCGTCATTTTGAAGATGCCTCCACAGGAGGTAAAGTTAGACTTATTCTTGACGTGAGACGCTGCCATGCCCGAACTGTTCGTGGATTCGCTGATTATCATGCTGGTGGTCGTCGATCCCGTGGGCATCGCGCCGATTTTCGCGGCGCTCACGCATGGAGAGTCGCCGGATGTCAGGCGCCGCACCGCCATCCGTGGCACCCTCATCGCGGGAGCGATACTCGTGGTTTTCGCGCTCGCCGGCGATACGCTGCTCAATGCGCTTGGTATCGGGATGCCGGCGTTTCAGATCGCGGGCGGTCTGCTGTTGTTCCTGCTGGCGGTGGACATGGTTTTCGCCCGACCTTCGGGGGTGCGTTCCCCGACGGCGCGGGAGCAGAAAGAGGCGGAAGCGAAAAAGGACATCTCGGTATTTCCCCTGGCGATCCCCCTGATCGCCGGTCCAGGCGCGTTGACGTCGGTGCTGCTCATGGTGGGCGAGCAGGACGCCGACCCGATGGTCATCGGTACCGTGCTGGCCGTGATTCTGGTGGTGCTGATTCTGACGCTGGTGTCACTGCTGTTTTCCATGCGCATCATGGCGTTCATGGGCGAGACCGGCGCCAATGTCGTGAGCCGGGTGTTGGGCGTGATTCTTGCAGCGCTGGCGATTCAGTTCGTGCTGAACGGCTGGCAGGAGGCATCCATGTATATAGAGGAAACCGCGCCACGGATGCTGACAGTCTGAGCGTAGCGATTTTCAGATTGCCGCGGTGACCGGGAGATACTGTACCGGATTGATGCCGTACGCGCCCGATTCCAGAACGCGTTCGATTTCGCATGGACGCCCGTCGCGCGTATTGTAATTCATCAAATCCACGGTTCTGGCTCCCGGAAGCGGGAAGTAGTCGGCTTGCAGAACAAGCGCCACGCGGGGTTTCAGGCGACGCATGCGGTTCATGGTGATGACCACCCCGACTTCACCCGTGTTGAGTTCCACCACGCTCCCGATCGGATAGATTCCCATGCACTGGATGAACTGTTCCACGAGACCAGGATGGAAATCGCGGTTGCGCCATTCGTACATCTTTTTCAGGGCGGCATGCGCGGACATGCCGGTGTGATAGGCGCGGTCGCTGGATATGGCGTCGTAGCAATCCACGATGCCGCCGATCATGCCGAACAGGCCGATCTGGTCTCCCTTCAGTCCGTGAATGTAGCCGCTGCCACTGTAGCGTTCATGATGGCAGCGCGCCACCTCGATCGCCGCGCGTGGGATGCCCGACGTGTTGTCGAGTATCCCCACCCCGCGCGGCACGTGGCTTTTCATCAGGGCGTATTCGTAGTCGTTGAGCGGCCCAGGCTTGTTTAGTATCTCATTCGGTACTTTCATCTTGCCGAGATCGTGCAGCAGCGCACCGAGGCCGAGCGTATTCATTTCCTGTTTTTCCAGTCCCAAGTGCCGTCCCAAGGACAGCGCCAGGATGCAGACGCGCATGCTGTGCTGCGCGGTGTACTCGTCTTTCTTTTTCAGTTGTGCGAAGCAGGTCAATGCGTCCGGGTTGCGAATGATACTTTCCACCATCTCGCCGATGAGCTTTTTGGCGCTGATGCTGTTTAGGTTTTTGCCCAGGCGCACATCCTCCAGGATGGAGTAGACGAGATTCTTTGTTTCGCGATGGATTTCGCGAGCGACTTCGATTTCTTCCTCGAGGTTTGTTTGGTCGTGATAGACGGGTTTTATCAGCGGATGGCTTTCGATTTTGATCAGCAGATCGCGCTCGACTTTCTTGTGGTTCAGCGCTTCTTCGACGACGGCCTTTTCCGCGGGTTTCCGCGGCGGCGTTATCTGATAAAGCTCGGGGGTATCGATGTAGACGTGCTGGCAGTAGCGTTGCAAGTCGAGGATCTCGTCTTCGCCGCGGATTTCGAAACCCTGGAACAAAAAAGGTGTTTCGCGCCACGGACGATCCAGCTCGCAGACGAACATCCCCACCTTGAGCTGCTGAACGTCGAGTTTTCTTTTCATAGTTTTTAACCCGCCGGCTTCCTGCCATTTTGCTGATCTGCGAAATATCGTCAGAACAGCTTATATGACGTAATTGTAGGACAGAATAATCCTACCCCCAAGGAAATGACAATATCCGGGCGACCGGTTTTTCACCGGCGGCGGACAGGACGGGGAGAAGCTGTCACAATGAATGGCCCATACACCAATTGGAGGAATTCAGGAATGAGCGGACATACCTATAAAGTCGTGGAGCTGGTGGGTTCGTCCCCCCAGGGTTCGGACGATGCCATCCAGGGTGCCATAGCCCGTGCCGCCAAGACCCTGCGCAATTTAGACTGGTTCGAGGTGGTCGAGACCCGCGGCCATCTCGTGAACGGCAAAATCGCGCACTGGCAGGTCAAGATCAAGGTCGGCTTCCGCATGGAGGATTGATATTCAACCATGTTCAGGCTGTGCACCGCGGCGAATTTGCCGGAGGCGCATCTGCTCCTGCACCGGCTGGCGCAGGCCGGCATCGAGGCGCGTGTGCTCAACGAGCATGCGCAGGGCGGACTGGGCGAGATCCCGTTCACGCATGCCTATCCCGAGATCTGGATTATGGAGGAGGCGGACGAGGGGCGGGCGCGACGGATTGTGGTCGAGTTCGAGCAGACCCCTTCCTCGCCGGACACGGCACGGTGCGCCGCCTGCGGCGAGATGAATCCGCCGGCGTTTGAAATCTGTTGGCGCTGCGGAGGCGTTCTTCGCTGAACCAACAGCGTCGGACGTATCAACGATGATACTTGAGAAATTTACGGGGAAACGCTAGAGCCGAGTGCTGAGTTCGGCTTCGGCCTGAACCTTGGCGCGCAATAAAAGTTCGGAGACGTTTACCCACGCCGACTTTTTCTCCGAAATCATGTTCGAAAGCCGGCGGGAGAATCTGCCGTAATCTTCCGTTTTATTTTCGGTCGTCAGAACAGCCGCGTGCTCAAGGAAGGGAATCAGTCCTTCGATCATCATCAGTTTCTCGCGCTTATTGCGGATGTCCTTATCCTCCTCCTTGGTCTCGAAGTAGGCCTCCGAGTTGTCGAACATGGTCTCCATCGCCTTGCTGAGGCGGTCGCAGTCCAGGCGGAACATCCCGTAGGAATTCTGATACAGCCGGAACAGTTCCAGCACGATGTCCTTGAGCTGCAATAAGCGAGGGTGCTGGCGTAGCGCCTGGGAGAACAGCGCGAAGACGTCGTCGTAGTCCGCCCTCGGCTTCAGGGTCTTGGTGGCGGGTAACACCGAATATGACGATATCGTGAGGCTGGAGGAGTCGTCGGCCTTGTTGCGCATCGCAGGGTTCTTGGCCATCTGGCACATCACGCGGATGTCTTCGAGCTGCGCCATGATTTCTTCTTCCTTGTTGTGAGCGTCGCGTTGTGCGAACTGAAGATTGCTCTCGGACTCGCTGTAGTCGAAGGAAGATACCACGTTCTGCCGAATCCGGTTTTCGACGTCGCTGCGCGTTTGTGAGCCCAACACGCCGGCGAGCCGCAGTTTCAGGCGCTCGCGCGCCTCCATGGCGATGCGGTAAATGCTGGCATAGCGCGCCTCGGTTTCCTTGAGCTCCACGTATTGGCGCATATTACTGTCGAACGCGTCTATTTTATACAGCAGCATCTGCGAGAACGACAGAAACGGTCCGGCGAAGGCGGCGTTTTCCTCGGCGCTCAGGGTCATCGTGGCCAGAGCCTGCTTGTAGGCGGCCACCTTGCTGCCTACGGTTTGTGCGCCGCGGGTGATGCCGGAAAGGACGTTGGAGATGCTGGCGAAGGACTGATGAATCTGCTTCGTGGTTTTCAGGATCTCGATGAGCTTGCGCAGCATGGTCTCCTCGCCGCTGGTGCGTAGAAACAGTGCCTGCAGGCTTTTTTTGGCGTCCTCCAGCAATTCCGGGCGCAGGAGTGCGTGTTCCTCGATGAAATAGAGCGCGGTCATCGAGACCAGCGCTTCGCGGTGCTGCGGATCGGTAGATTTTTCGTTGAGCATCTTGTCAGGCCCGGCGAGGGCGCGGTGTCCTGGGGGCATGAATTGCCGCGGCGGCAAGTGTCAGGTCAACGTGCATTGCCCGGGAGCTTCCTCCTTATTAATATAGCCAATGCATGGCGCCCTGTCGCTACGTTTATTGGTGAGGATCGTATCGGGGA
>DATICK010000080.1:0-4359 GCA_035456865.1 Sulfuricaulis sp. | reverse complement strand
GGTAGAGCCCGCGCCGGCTTTTACCTGGCGCGAAAATCCGTTGCGTTCCGCGCACTTGTATCAAAATCGGAGATTTCACCAAAAGTGCGCCATCGCACTATAGCAAACGAAGCGGTTCCCCAGCAATCTGTTATGATGGTTTTCAGCATGGAAAAGGCCGAGAAATCCGGGTCCCCCGCCGTCCGTTACCTCGAAATCGATGAATCCCGCGCCGGTCAGCGGCTCGACAATTTCCTGATCGCCACCCTGAAAGGCGTGCCCCGGAGCCATATTTACCGCATCCTGCGCAAGGGCGAGGTGCGGATTAACAAGGGACGGGCGAGGCCGGACTACCGCCTGGAGCCAGGGGACGTGGTGCGAATTCCGCCCCTGCGTCTGTCGCCGGCCAAGGAACTCGACCCCCAGAAAGCTGCCGACGGATTTGGCTGGCTGCTGCCGCGCATCCTGCATGAGGACGACGACCTGATGGTGGTGAACAAGCCGGCGGGCCTGGCGGTACATGGTGGCAGCGGCGTAAGCGTGGGCCTGATTGAGGCGCTGCGTGGCTTGCGGCCGGAGACGCCGGCTTTGGAGCTGGCGCACCGCCTGGACCGGGACACGTCGGGCTGCCTGCTGCTGGCCAAGACCCGCCCGGCGATGCTGGCGCTGCATCGGATGCTGCGCGAGGGGAAAATGGAAAAACATTATCTCGCGCTGGTCTCCGGGGCCTGGCGCGGCGGGGCGCGCGAGGTGTCGGTCGCACTGGAAAAGAACCGGCCGCACGCCGGCGAACACATGGTGGAAGTCTCCGAGGACGGCAAAGAATCCGCCAGCCGGTTCATTCCGCATCAGCGCTTTGGTTCCGCCACGCTCATGGAGATCCAGCTGCTCACCGGCCGCACCCACCAGGCGCGCGTACACGCCGCGCACCTAGGGCATCCGATTGCCGGCGACGACAAATATGGAGACCGCGAATTCAATCGCCGCCTGCACAAGCTGGGGCTCAGGCGCCTGTTCCTGCACGCTCAGCGGCTACGATTCACGCACCCGCTGACCGGTTATACAATGGACATTGAAGCCCCGCTTCCCGACGAACTTTCCGCATTATTGGAACGCCTCGCCCGTGAAACCTGAGTATGAGCTGATCATTTTCGACTGGGACGGAACCCTCATGGATTCCGTCGCCAAGATCGTGCGCTGCTTCACCGCCGCGTTCGAAGACGCTGGCGCGCCTGATCCGGGCGAGGACGCCATCCGCCACATCATCGGTCTCGGGCTCGGCGAGGCGGTGACTGAACTGCTCCCGGTAGCCGATGCCGCCACGCGCGAGCAAGTGGTGGAGCGATACCGGCAGCACTTTCTGCATCTCGACCAGACTGGCATGGAACTGTTCCCCGGCGTGCGCGCCGGACTCGAGGATTTGTCGGCGCAGGGGTATATGCTCGCCATCGCGACCGGCAAGGCGCGGCGCGGGCTCGACCGCGTGTTGCGTGACACGGGTATGGCGCGACTGTTCTGCGCCACGCGCTGCGCCGATGAGGCTTTTTCCAAGCCGCATCCCAGGATGTTGGAAGATATTCTGGAGCAAACCGGTTTCGATGCCGGTCGCGCATTGATGGTGGGCGACACCACGTACGACATGCAGATGGCGCGCCACGCCGGTATCGACGGCCTCGCCGTCACCTACGGCGTGCACGGGCGCGAACTGCTCGAGGAGCATGGCCCGCTCGCCTGCCTGGATTCGTTCACGGAGGTTTACGAATGGCTGCAGCGCATGGACGGCTTGTCATCTGTCACAGCCGTGAACTCGTAGAGCGCGGTCGTGGAGTACGCTTCGAGATATCGAGGCGCGGTGAAATCGTTCCCGCGTTCGTAATCCGTTTCGAGGGCCAGGTGCACGGCTACGTAAACCGCTGCGCGCACCGTATGCTGGAGCTCGACTGGATCGATGGCGAATATTTCGATGCCTTCGGCGAGCATCTCCTGTGTGCGACGCACGGGGCGCGTTATGCGCCCGCCAGCGGAATGTGCGTGGGCGGTCCTTGCGGCGGAGCGGGGCTGGTGAAGCTTCCGGTATTCGAGGACAACGGCGACGTCTGCTTCGAGCCGGGAGATGAGATACACTTGATAAACTCTGACGAAGTCACGTGAGGTTATTTTCATGACGGACAACGAATCCTCGATCCCGCCGTCCGCGAACGCACCGGGACGTTCGCCGAACTGGGAACGCGATCTTCTCGATCGCCTGGCGTTTGCCGCGCTCACCGAGCAGCGCCGCGCGCGTCGCTGGAAGATTTTCTTCCGGTTTTTCTTCGCGGCTTATCTGTTGTTGATACTGGTCCTGGCGCAGTCGGACAACTGGAGCGGCACGTCGCTTGCGAAACGCCATACTGCACTGGTGGATCTCGACGGCGAAATCAGCGCCAGCAGCCAGGCCAGCGCCGACAACGTCATTTCCGGTTTGCGCGCGGCGTTCGAAAGCACCTCCACCGTGGGCGTAATCCTGCGCGCCAACAGTCCCGGCGGCAGTCCGGTGCAGTCGGGTTATATCAATGACGAAATCAAGCGGCTGCGCACGAAATATCCCAAGGTTCCGCTGTATGCCGTGATTGGCGACGTCTGTGCTTCCGGCTGTTATTACGCGGTTGCGGCCGCGGACAAGATCTACGCCGACAAAGCGAGCATCGTCGGTTCGATCGGCGTACTCATGAACGGTTTTGGTTTCGTGGACACGATGAAAAAACTCGGCGTCGAACGCCGGCTCATGACCTCGGGCGAGCACAAGGGCTTTCTCGATCCGTTCGGGCCGGTTAAACCGGCTGAGGCGAAACACGCGCAGGAACTGCTCGATCAGATACACCAGCAGTTCATCGACATCGTGCGTCAGGGCCGCGGCAAGGCGCTGAAGGAGACCAAGGACATGTATTCCGGTCTGTTCTGGACCGGTGACGATGCAATCAAGCTGGGGCTCGTGGATGAACTGGGCAGCGCCAGCTATGTCGCGCGCGAGGTGATTGGCGCCGAGGAAATCGTCGACTACACCTTCCGCGAGAACGTGTTCGACCGCTTTGCGCGACGCATCGGCACGACCATGGCGCAGACCATGAGCGCGGAAATTCTCGGCCGCGCCCCAAGTTTAAGATAAATAAACCGCCAAGACGCCAAGAACGTCAAGTTTTTAAATTGTGAAATATTATTTTCTGGCGTCTTGGCAACTTGGCGGTTCAAATAATTCTTAATCCTTCATTTTCCAGCATCCGCACCAGGCGGATGAGCGGCAATCCGATCAGGGTGTTCGGATCGTCGCCTTCGAATTTTTCCAGCAGTGCGATCCCCAGTCCTTCCGATCTGACGCTGCCGGCACAGGAGTAGGGTTGTTCCTTGCGCAGATAAGATTCGATCTGCGCGTCGGTGAGCGTACGGAAGGTCACGCGATAGGGGATGACTTCGATCTGGACACGCCGGGTGTCGGCATTGATGAGCGCCAACCCCGTGTAAAGCGTGACGGCCCTGCCCGATGCGGAACGCAGCTGTTCCACTGCCTTGTCATGGCTGTGCGGCTTGCCCACAACAGCGCCGTTATACACGGCAACCTGATCCGAGCCGATCACGAGCGTGCCAGGTCTACCGCCGGCAATCTTCTGCGCCTTTTCGACGGACAGGCGTTCGACCATGGCTGAGGGCGTTTCGCCGGGGCGTGGCGTTTCGTCCACGTCGGGCGCGATGACCTCGAAGGGAATTTTCAAACGCTCCAGCAGTTCGCGGCGGTAGGGCGACGAGGAGGCGAGGATCAATTTCATATTATTTTAAAGCGCCAAGGCGAGCCGGAAACAGACGAAGACACTTAACGTGTCTTCGTCCCGGCGAGCGCCCGCGCACGGATGCGCGGGCTGGGGATTATCGAAACCACGAGCGTCGCGCCAGGGACGGCAGGTATCGGGTTCACAACCTTATTCAATTTCGACGAGAGCTTCGTCGGGATTGACGCTGTCGCCTTTGGCGACATTCACGGCCTTGACCGTGCCCGCGACCGGTGCCGGCACTTCGTTTTCCATTTTCATCGCTTCGATCACCAGCACCGGGTCGCCGGCTTTCACCTTGACTCCGGCCTTGACCAGGATATCCACGATGGTGCCGGGCATGGAACTGGTGACATGGCCTTCCCTGGATGCTTTCGGCCGCTTCGAACCGCGCGACGCGCGACGCGTGTCAACCACGCCGGCCTCGGTCGGCACGGTTTCGGTGAGCGTCTCGATGAGAATCTGTTCCGGCACGCCGTCCACCGCCACGAAGAACGGGCGTTGCTCCTCGCTCTTGTGACCGACGCCGGTGACGCTGATGTGATAGGTCTCGCCGTGCATCGTGACGTTGAATTCGGTC
>DATICK010000079.1:0-6462 GCA_035456865.1 Sulfuricaulis sp. | reverse complement strand
CGCCGAGAAGGCCATGCGCCAGTTTCAGGTGTTCGACTATGATGTCGAGAAAAAAATCCTGCCGGGCGTGCAGCTGCGCCTTCAGGACGCGGGGCATATCCTCGGTTCGGCGATCGTGGAACTCTGGCTCGAAGAAAAGGGCCAGCGGCGCAAGCTGGTGGTCAGCGGCGATCTGGGGCACGCGGGCGCGCCGATCCTGCGCAACCCCGAGGTCGTGCGCGAGGCTGATCTGGTTGTCCTCGAAAGCACCTACGGCGACCGCGAGCACCGCTCTTGGGAAGACACGCTGGCGGAGCTGGGCGAGGTGTTTCGCGAGGCGCGACGCAGCGAGGGAAACATTCTCATCCCCGCCTTCGCTATCGGCCGCAGCCAGGAGCTGATCTATTTTCTCAAGCATCACAGCCGGGAATGGGGTATCGACAACTGGACGATCTTTCTCGACAGCCCGATGGCGATCGAGGCGACTGAGGTCTATGCCCGGCACTGGAAACTGTTCGATGCCGAGACCACGCAGCGGCGCAAAAACGACGGTGATCCCTTCTCCATGCCCAACCTGCATTTCAGCCGAACCCCGGCGCAATCCATGGCCATCAACCGTGTGCGCACCGGCGCCATCGTCATCGCCGGCAGCGGCATGTGCGACGGCGGCCGTATCCGGCATCATTTCAAGCACAATCTCTGGCGTGAGCAGTGTCACGTGATCTTCGCCGGATTCCAGGCGCGCGGCACGCTCGGCCGCCAGCTCGTGGATGGCGCCAAAACCGTGAAGCTCTGGGACGAAACCATCCGCGTGGCCGCGCAGATTCACACCGTCGGCGGCTTGTCGGCCCACGCCGGCCAGTCAGGTTTGCTGAACTGGTACCGCAACTTCGAACGGCATCCCGCGGTCGCGCTGGTGCATGGCGAGCCCGAACCGATGGATGTCCTGGCCAAGCGCTTGCGCTCATTACGTGCATCGGTTCTGACACCGGAAGCGAACCAGCGGATTGACCTGATGGCATTTTCACGCGCGCGCTGAACGGCGGTACGTCAATAAACCAGACAGGCAACTCCTCGACGGCAATGACCCGCTCCACCCGGGACCACGGCAGAGCGCCGGAATTCTCACGCTGTGACAGATTGTCGCAGGCGTTTTACGAAACAGCTTGCCGGCAGGGTTTTAGAAGAGTTAGATAATCGCAAAAGCCAGTTCTGTTTGCCGCAACGGATTTCGCCGGCGCACAGTACGCTTGACCTGAATCAAGCACAAAGCAACGTGATGTGCGCATAATATTTTCTTGTGCGAGCGATGTTCAACAATAAAAAGACGTGCACGCTCGCCAATGAAGTCATTTCAATCTCATTAAGTCGTTTAATTGATTCATCCACTCGAGGAGATGCGTGATGAAAATACAAAATTCACTATCCACATTGCTGCTGACCGCAGCGTGCCTTGCCGGTTGCGCCACGGAACCGCCGCCACCCGCCAAGGCGGCGCCGGCGACACCGGCCGCCGCTGCGCCCGCTCCGACCGTTGCCGTCGCCCCCGCACCGCCACCCAGCCCGGCGGCGGTCGTCAACATGATCAGCAACTGCTACTCGTGCCACGGCACCGACGGCCGCAGTCCCGGTGCCATCCCCAGCCTGACCGGCAAGAATGCCCAGCAGGCATTGCTGCAGCTCAAGGAATTCAAATCCGGTCAACTGGCCGCCACGGTCATGACGCGCCACGCCAAGGGTTATACCGACGCGGAACTCGAAGCGCTCGCCAACTACATCGGCACCAATCTCAAATAGGGGAATGACATGAGCAAAATTACACGCAGAGATTTTCTCAAGATTGCCGGCGCGGCGTCCGCGGCCGGTGTGCTCGGTTATGCCTCAACGGCCCGCGCCGCGGAGGGCGGCAAGGGAGCCGCCCGCGTAGTCGTGATCGGCGGCGGCTTCGGCGGCGCCACTTGCGCCAAATACCTGCGCCGGCTCGATCCCGGCGTGGCCGTGACGCTGATCGAGCCGAACACCAAGTTCATCACCTGCCCGTTCAGCAACCTCGTATTGGGTGGTTTGCGCACCATGGACTCCCTCACCCAGAACTATGACACGCTGAAAAAGAAGCACGGCGTCAATGTCATGCACGACACGGTGACCGCCATCGACGCGGCCGGCAAAACGGTGAAACTCAAGAGCGGCAAAACCCTGAGCTACGACCGTATGGTGGTCTCGCCCGGCATCGATTTCAAATGGGATGCCGTCGAGGGCTACAGCGAGAAGGCCGCGGAGGTCATGCCGCACGCCTGGAAGGCCGGCCCGCAAACCGTGTTGTTGCAGAAGAAGCTCAAGGCCATGAAAAACGGCGGCACTTTCATCCTGGTGTCCCCGCCCAATCCGTTCCGCTGTCCGCCCGGACCTTATGAACGCGCGAGCATGGTGGCGCACTACCTCAAGGAACATAAACCCAAGTCCAAGATCATCATCCTGGACGCCAAGGACGCCTTCTCCAAACAGGGTCTGTTCATGGACGGGTGGAAGAAGATCTACGGCGACATGATCGAGTGGGTCCCGGGTGCCAAGGGCGGCACGGTGAAGAGCGTCAACGTGAAAAAGATGACGCTGGAAACCGAGCTCGACAAGCACAAGGCCGACGTCGTGAACTTCATCCCGGCGCAGAGCGCGGGCAAGATCGCCATCGCCTCGGGCCTAGCCGACGACAAGGGCTGGTGCCCGGTGGACCCGAAGACTTTCGAGTCCAAGATGCATCCGGGCGTCCATGTCATCGGCGACTCCTCGATCGCCGGCGCGCTGCCGAAGTCCGGCTTCGCCGCCAGCAGCGAGGCCAAGATGTGCGCCGCCGCCATCGTTGCCCTGTTCAAGGGCGAGACACCCGCGGAGAACTCGCTGGTCAACACCTGCTACAGCCTGATCGCGCCGCAGTACGGCATCTCGGTCGCGGGCGTGTACAAGGTGACGGAGAAAGGCATCACCGAGGTTCCGGGCGCGGGTGGCGTGAGCCCGAAGGACGCGCCGGATTCCTTCCGCGAGCAGGAAGCGAAATACGGCGCCGGCTGGTACGCCAGCATCACCTCGGACATCTGGGGCTGATCGCAGATTCTCCTCCGAAGTTGTTATTAAGGGCGGCGCAAGCCGCCCTTGTTTTTTTGCGCGCGCATGCAAAGACTAGGCGTGATGACTCACCCCCCAACGCTTTCCGCCGGAGTGGTCGTCGTCAGACTGACGGCGGATACCTGGCGCTACCTGCTGCTGCGCGCCGGCAGCTATTGGGATTTTCCCAAGGGCATGGTCGAACCCGGGGAAGATCCGCTGGCAGCAGCGATCCGTGAAACGGAAGAGGAAACCACGCTGACCGGTCTCGATTTCCGCTGGGGACAGGCTTACATCGAAACCGAACCCTACGGCAAGAACAAGATCGCGCGTTACTTTCTCGCTGAATCGAAAACCGGCGAAGTCAGCCTGCCGGTCAGCGCCGAGCTCGGCCATCCGGAGCACGATGAATACCTGTGGCTGGAATATGAAGCGGCACGGCCGCTACTGGTGCCGCGGGTGCTGGCGGTTCTGGACTGGGCGCGAAAAATAATTTAGGAATTTTTCAGATAACGACAAAGCTCAGCTGCGGCTCTGGCGACGCGCAGCGTTGACAGAGTCGTCTGCTGGAGCGCCCTGTTGGGCGGCCTGGTGCTTGATAAAAATAATGGAGAAGAGAGCACCATATTGTAGACACCCGATAAGCCAACCCGTGATGGCATCAAACTCCATCGCGAAACGATCATTGACTGGAAGTTGCAGCCACGCAGCTAGCGTTCCTCGAAATGCTTCGTATTATGGCATGAGAAGAAAATATGTGGGGTGTGCCGAGATTGCCACGATCATGCCAGCATCATTTGGCACTCGACTAAAAAACGCTTGATAAATCGGCACTGCCGCAATAACCGTATAGATCACGGCTGCGATTAACCCGGCCCGAAAATTTAGTTTCATTTGGACGCCCAACTAGAAGTAGACAACCTAAATGTCGTTTTATAAAACAACATAGTACTGCATATCAGTGCAACATATTCTTTCGAGCCTTGTTATTTCAAGCGCTCACGTTTTTAGTACAGCCTAAAAAAGAAACACAGTACAGCATTTTCAGGCGATCTTTCTGACATCATGCTGCGCGAGCAATACCTTGAGCTCCGGCAAGCAGGAACCGCAATTCGTCCCGGCCTTGAGGCGCGCGCCGATGTCGGTGGCAGTCGCACACCCGGACTGGATGGCTTCGAGGATCGCCGCTTCGCCGACGCCAAAGCAGGCGCAGACCTGGCGGCCGCTGTCGCGGCACCCCTTGGGCGGGATGCCGGCCAGCAGCCCGGCGCGGGTCGGAGCATCGAGCGCATCGAGTGCGAACAACCCGGCGAGCCAGTCACGGCCCGGTAACTGCGGGGTGGATTCAATAAACATGCAGCTTTCGAGTTTCCCTTTGGTAAGGCGCGCGGCGCGGTAGCGGCGCGCGGCCTTGTCGAAGTATTCGATCCACTCGACCTTTTCGTCCTGCGCGCACAGCACGGCGCGGGCCGCGCTCGCCCAGCCCTGCGGCAGTTCGTCACCGGCCAGTTCGTAACGCCACAGGCCCTGCCCGCGTGCGGCCGCCCAGTAGGTCGCCGCGCCAGGGATCAGCTTGCGGCGCGACAGCAGAAATCCATACCACTTCGGCTGCAAGGGCTCGATACGCACCGGCGTGTGCTTGAATTCCGGTTCACCGGAGACCGGGTCGGTGGCCGGGTTCACCACCGCATCGATACAACCGGCGCTGGTGAACTGGTCGTTCCAGTGCATGGGCGCAAACACCGACCCCGGAAGCTGGCTGTCCGAAACCCGGACGCGCGCGCATGACCGTCCCCACTTCGAACTGGCCCGCGCCAGTGCGCCGTCGACCACACCATATCGGGCCGCGTCCTGCGGGTGGATCTCCAGGTAAGGTTCGATGGTGTGTGCCGACAGCCGCGCCGTCAGGCCGGTGCGTGTCAGAGTGTGCCAGTGGTCGCGCACCCGGCCGGTGTTGAGCACCAACGGACAGTCGGCATCGACCAGGTGCGCCGGTGGACGCGGCGTGATGGCCAGGAAGCGCGCGCGACCGCTGGGCGTGAAAAACGCGCCGTCGCCGAACAGGCGCGCCGTGCCTTTTGGCCTGGCGTGCGTCACCGGCCATTGCACCGGTGCGAGGCGCGCATAGTCCTCGTCGCTCACTTTGGCGAGACCGGAGAGATCGAAATCGCGGCTGCCGTCGTTGGCCACCGCCGAGAGCGCCGCATGTTCGCGGAAGATGGCGGCGGCATTCGGGTAATCGAAGGCGGCGCCATGCCCGAGACGTTTGGCCACCTCCGCCACCATCCACCAGTCCGGTTGTGCCTCGCCCAATGGTTTGAGGAATGCGCGCTGACGCGAGATGCGCCGCTCGGAATTGGTGACCGTGCCTTCCTTCTCGCCCCAAGCCGCGGCCGGCAGCAGCACATGCGCGTAGCGCGTGGTGTCAGTGTGGCGCACACAGTCGGAAACGATCACCAGCTCGCATTTTTCCAGCGCGCGCCGCACCTGTTGCGCATCCGGCAGGCTCACCGCCGGGTTGGTGGCCATGATCCACAGTACCTTGATCTTGCCCTGCTCCACGGCGCGGAACAGGTCCACGGCCTTGAGGCCGGGAAGTGCGGCGATGGCCGGGGCCTTCCAGAATTCCCGCACTTCCGCGCGATCCGCCGGGTAGTCGAGCTCGAAGTGCGCGGCCAGCTGGTTGGCCAGGCCGCCGACCTCGCGCCCGCCCATGGCGTTCGGCTGGCCGGTGAGCGAGAACGGTCCCATGCCGGGGCGGCCGATGCGCCCGGTGAGCAGGTGGCAGTTGATGATGGCGTTGACCTTGTCGGTGCCGCTCGAGGTCTGGTTCACGCCCTGCGAGAACAGCGTTACCACGCGCTCGGTGCGCGCAAAAAGTTCGAAGAACTCCGCGACCTGCGCGGCACCGAGCCCGCATTGTCCGGCTACGCTGGCGACATCCGGGCTGCTGGTGCGCGCCGCGGCCAGCGCTTCGTCCGCGCCTTCGGTGTGGTTGGCGACGAACTGTGCATGCACTTCATCGTGGTCGTGAAGATAGACCAGCAGGCCGTTGAACAGTACGCCATCCGTGCCGGGGCGCACGGCCAGATGCAGGTCGGCGAGATCGGCGCTGGCGGTGCGGCGCGGGTCGATGAGCACCACGCGCAGTTCGGGATGATCCTGCTTCGCCTGCACCATCCGCTGGTACAGCACCGGATGGCACCAGGCGGCATTCGAGCCGACCAGCACCACCAGCTTGGCGCGTTCGATATCCTCGTAACAGCCGGGCACGGTGTCGGAACCAAACGCGCGCTTGTGGCCGGCGACCGCCGAGGCCATGCACAGCCGCGAGTTGGTGTCGATGTTGGCGCTGCCGATGAAACCCTTCATCAGCTTGTTGGC
>DATICK010000078.1:0-9163 GCA_035456865.1 Sulfuricaulis sp. | reverse complement strand
TGTATTGTACCTCCATGGAAAATAACCAGAACTCAACCCTGCCGCACGACGTAAACCCGCCCATCTGGCATCAGTTGCCAACGGAGGAAGTCGTCCGCCGTTTGGGTGTTGACCTGCATGCCGGCCTGACCGGGGACGAGGCGCGTCAGCGCCGCGAACGCCATGGCGCCAACGAGATCCGCGAGGGACGGCGCCGCGGGCCGATCGCGATGTTCCTCGGACAATTCACCGATTTCATGATCCTGGTGCTGATCGGCGCAGCGATCGTCTCGGGAATGATCGGCGATGTGGTGGACACCCTGGTGATCGTGGCGATCGTGGTGCTGAATGCCGTGATCGGCTTCGTGCAGGAATATCGCGCCGAGCGCGCCATCGCCGCGCTCAAGCAGATGGCGGCGCTGCAGGCGCAGGTGCGACGCGACGGCCATGCCGCGATGATTCCCGCGAGCGAACTCGTGCCCGGTGATGTGGTGCTGATCGAGGCCGGCAACGCGTTGCCGGCCGATCTGCGGCTGGTCGAGGCAGTGCAGCTGAAGATCGAGGAGGCGGCACTCACCGGCGAGTCGCAGCCGGTGGAGAAACTCACGCGCCGGATGCACGAAACGGACCTGCCGCTCGGCGACCGGCGCAACATGGCGTACAAGGGCACGCTCGTGACCTATGGCCGCGGGCGCGGCGTGGTGGTGGCGACCGGCATGGAGACCGAACTCGGCCGCATCGCTGCGCTGCTGCGCTCGGAGGACGAGGTCAAGACGCCGCTGCAGAAGCGCCTTGCCCGCTTCGGGCGGGTGCTCGCTGTCGCGGTGCTCGCGATCTGCGCGATCATGTTCGCGATCGGCATCCTGCGTGGCGAGCCGCTGCTGCTCATGCTGCTCACCGCCATCAGCCTCGCGGTGGCGGCCATCCCCGAGGCGCTGCCGGCGGTGGTGACGGTGTCGCTCGCGCTCGGCGCGAGAAAAATGGTCGGCAAGCACGCGCTTATCCGCAAGCTGCCGGCGGTCGAGACGCTCGGTTCGGTGACCTTCATCTGTTCCGACAAGACCGGCACGCTCACCGAAAACCGAATGCGCGTCGAGGAGTTTTACGCCGAGGCGCGATTGGAACGCGCGCTGCCGGACGACGTCGCCGCGCAGGAACCGTGGCGCACGCTGCTGACGGCCTTGGCGCTCAGCAACGACGCGCGCCCCACGGCGGATGGCGGGATCATCGGCGATCCCACCGAGGTGGCGTTGTACCGGGCGGCCCGTGACGCCGGTTTCGACAAGGCATCGCTCACGCTGATACAACCGCGACTGGCGGAGGTTGCGTTCGATTCCGAACGCGCCCGCATGACTACGCTGCACCGCGACGGTGATCTCATCGCGGCCTTCACCAAGGGCGCGCCGGAGCATGTGCTGCCACTGTGCCACGACGGACTCGAAGCCGGGGGCGCCGCACCGCTGGATCGCGCCACAGTCGAGGAAGTCGTCGAGCGCATGGCCGCCGAGGGTCTGCGGGTGCTGGCGGTGGCCATGCGCCCCTGGCCCACGCTACCCGAGCCGCTCGAGGCGGAGAACATCGAGTCGCGGCTGACCTTCGTCGGGTTGGTCGGACTCATGGACCCGCCGCGCGCCGAGGCGCGAGAAGCGGTGCAACTTTGCCGCAGCGCCGGCATCACGCCGGTCATGATCACCGGCGATCACCCGGCGACGGCGCGCGCCATCGCTGCGCGCCTCGGCATTATCGCCGAGGATGGAGAGGTACTCACCGGTCGCGAGCTGGCGCGCCTGGAGATGAGGGAGTTCGAGGAGCGCGTGGAACACGTACGCGTGTACGCGCGCGTCGCTCCGGAACAGAAGATCAAGATCGTCAAGGCGCTGCAGGACAAGGGCGAATACGTCGCCATGACCGGCGATGGCGTGAACGACGCCCCGGCGCTGCGGCGCGCGGATATCGGTATTGCCATGGGCATCACCGGCACCGACGTGGCACGGGAGGCCGGGCACATGATCCTGCTCGACGACAACTTCGCGAGCATCGTCGCGGCGGTGCGCGAGGGCCGGCGAATCTTCGATAACATCCGCAAGTTCGTGCGCTTCGTCATGACCGGCAACTCCGGCGAGATCGGCACGCTGTTCCTGGCGCCGTTCCTGGGCCTGCCGATCCCGCTGCTGCCGATTCACATCCTGTGGGTGAACCTGGTGACCGACGGCCTGCCGGGGCTGGCGCTGGCCGTGGAGCCCGAGGAGAAAGGCATCATGCAGCGCCCGCCGCGCCCGCCGCGGGAGAACCTGTTCGCGCACGGGATCTGGCAGCATATCCTCTGGGTCGGCGGCCTGATCACGGCGCTGTGCCTGATCACGCAGGCGTGGGCGATGCGCGTGGGCGACGCCCACTGGCAGACGATGGTGTTCACGGTGCTGACGCTGTCGCAGATGACGCACGTGCTGGCAATCCGTTCCGAGACCGAATCGCTTTTCACGCGCGGTTTCACCACCAACCTGCCACTGCTGGGCGCGGTGCTGCTCACTTTCGTGCTGCAAATGGCGACGATTTATGTTCCGGCGGTCAACCCGATCTTTCACACCGAACCGCTGACGGCGGTGGAACTGGGAATCTGCCTGTTGTTGGCGGGATTGATATTCGTCGCCGTGGAGATCGAGAAGGCGCTGGTGCGCCGCGGCTGGCTTTATAACGGGGCACCGCGCGGCCGGAGCGCAGGCTTGTGACATTACGTTCATCCGGTGCGATCATCGCGGCATGGCTGATGCTGGCGGGAATGATGCCCGCGCCCACCATGGCGGCTAGCGTTTCGGAAGCCACGCTGCGCATGCACGTGCAGACCCTTGCCGGCAAGATCGGCGAGCGCAATGTGTGGCGGCCGCACGCCTTGCGCGCGGCCGCCGACTATCTGCGCCACCACTGGGAGGTGCAGGGATACCGAGTTTCCGCGCACGAGGTCACGTTCGAGCGCGGCCGCTGGGCGAACCTGGAGGTGAGCCGTCCGGGTCGCCAGGCGCCGAACGAGATCGTGGTTATAGGCGCTCATTACGACTCGGTGTCCGGCAGCCCGGGGGCGAACGACAACGGTAGCGGCGTTGCAGCCCTGCTCGAGCTCGCGCGCTTGTTCGCTGCGCGCGACGTCGGGCGCAGTGTGCGCTTCGTCGCCTTCGTGAACGAAGAGCCGCCGTTCTTCCGGACCGGCGACATGGGCAGCGAGCAGTACGCCCGCGCCGCGCGCCTCAAGGGCGAGGACATCCGTGCCATGCTCGCGCTCGAGACCATCGGCTACTACGACGACGCCCCCGGTAGCCAACACTACCCCCCGTTCTTCTCGCTGTTCTTCCCGGACCGTGGCAACTTCATCGGCATGGTGTCGAACTTCGGTTCGCGCGCGCTGCTCAAACGGGCGGTCGCGGTGTTTCGTGCCGCGAGCAACTTTCCGCTCGAATCCGTCGCCACTTTCGGCTGGGTGCCGGGCGTGGACTGGAGCGACCACGCATCGTTCTGGAACGAGGGCTATCCAGCGATCATGATTACCGACACCGCGTTGTACCGTTATCCGTATTACCACTCGGTGCAGGACACGCCCGACAAGGTGGACTATGCGCGTCTCGCACGTGTGACCGAGGGGCTCGCCGCCGTGGTCGAGGCGCTGGCGAAATCCGATCAGGCACCATGATAGAGACCCCGCGTTTTTCCCTCTGGTTGCTGCTGCCACGGGAGGCGCATGCACGGTTTCAGGCGATCATCACCCGCCTCAGCGTGCAGCTTGGCACGCCCGCCTTCGAGCCCCATATCACGCTGCTCGGTGGTCTGAGCGGCGCTGAGGAGGATTTACGCCAGCGTACACGCGTGCTCGCCTGCGCGATCAAGCCTTTCGAGGCGCGGTTGCTCAATGTAGCCTGGCTCGATGATTATTACCGCTGCTTGTTTGTGGAGGTCGTCCCGTCGCGCGCGCTGCATGCCGCGCACGAAGCGGCCGGGCGGCAATTCGATCGGCACCTGGGGGCGCGTTTCTACCCCCACCTCAGTCTCGTCTACGGCGAGTTGGAGAAAAAGGAAAAAGAGAAAATCCTAGACAATATCGGGAGGTCCTTCGACGAGAGCGCCTGTATCGATAATCTTGCGCTCTACGACATCAGTGGCCCACCATCCGTCTGGCGTTGTGTTGAGCGCGTGTGGCTGGGCGGCGGTTCGCGAGCCGCGCGACCCGATTGATCAGGTCAGCGTGCGCACACCCTGGTCGCTGCCTAGCAACAGAATATCCGCCGGGCGGCGCGCGAACAGGCCGTTGGTGACCACACCGGCGAGGTGATCGAGTTTTTCCTCAAGTTCCACCGGGTTCATGATATTCAGGTTGTGCACGTCGAGAATGAGGTTGCCGTTGTCGGTTTTGAAGTTCTCACGCAGCACCGGTTGGCCGCCGAGCAGCACGATCTGGCGCGCGACATAACTGCGCGCCATGGGGATGACCTCGACCGGCAGCGGGAACCGGCCGAGCACACCGACGAGTTTGGAATCGTCGGCGATGCAAACGAACTTCTGGCTCGCGGCCGCGACGATCTTCTCGCGCGTCAACGCGCCGCCGCCACCCTTGATGAGGTGCAGATGCTTGGTCGCCTCGTCGGCGCCGTCTACGTACAGCGGCAGGTCGCCGGTGGCGTTGAGATCGAGCACCGGGATGCCGTGTTTCTTCAGCCGTTCGGCGGTGGCGTTGGAGCTGGCCACCGCGCCGTCGAGCTTGCCCTTGATCCGGGCCAGCCCGTCGATGAAATGATTGGCGGTAGAGCCGGTGCCGACGCCGATCACCCAGCCGGATTCCACGTATTCCAGCGCCGCCAGCGCGACCGCTTTCTTCTTTTCGTCCGGAGTCATGCCGCTCCTCCTGATGCCTGAAGGGGCGCCAGAATACCCATTATCCGCGTGATAATGAAGTGTCTGATCTGATAGATTATTGAGGCGGATGAAGCCTCGTTAACTGTTGTGGCTGTATTACCCGGTGTGTTTTTCCGGATAAGCCACCGTGCCGCCTCAATAATCGAAAAATCTTAAGGGTTTTCGTTATTGACCTGGCGCATCAACGTTGCCGGAAAGAAGGAGTTCATGCGTTCATTACCACTTCGTTTCGAGTGAATTTGTGCCAGGTCAATAACCGAGATGCCCCAGAAATATCTGAAGAAGATCGAGAGTGCCCGCGTGTACGACGTTGCGCGCGAAACTCCTCTCGAACTTGCCCCCGTCCTTTCTCGCCGCACCGGTAACCACGTCTGGCTCAAGCGTGAGGACGAGCAGCCGGTGTTTTCGTTCAAGTGCCGCGGCGCGTACAACAAAATGGCAGGCCTGCCAAAGGCGGAATTGAAGAAAGGCGTGGTGGCCGCCTCCGCCGGCAATCATGCCCAGGGCGTGGCGCTCGCCGCCTCGAAACTCGGCACCAAGGCCGTGATCGTCATGCCGCGCACGACTCCGCAGATCAAGGTGGACGCCGTACGCAACCTGGGCGGCAAGGTGGTTCTGCACGGCGACAATTACGACGAGGCGTACACCCACGCGCGCGAAATTGCCAACAAGCGCAAGCTGGTTTTCGTGCATCCCTATGACGACCCGGACGTTATAGCCGGGCAGGGAACGATCGGCATGGAAATCCTGAAGCAGCACAGCGGGCCAATCCACGCGGTGTTCGTTCCCGTGGGCGGCGGCGGGCTGATCGCCGGCATCGCGGCGTATATCAAGCAACTGCGCCCCGAAATAAAAATCATCGGTGTCGAGCCGGAGGACGCCGACGCCATGGAAAAGTCGCTCAAGGCCGGCAAGCGCGTGCTGCTCGATCACGTCGGCATCTTCGCCGACGGCGTCGCGGTGCGGCAGGTGGGCGAGGAAACCTTCCGGCTCTGCAAACAGTTCGTGGACGAGATGATCATCGTCTCGAACGATGAGATCTGCGCCGCGATCAAGGACATCTTCGAGGACCGCCGCTCGATCCTCGAACCGGCCGGCGCGCTTGCCTACGCCGGTTTGAAGCGTTATGCGGAGCAGAAACGCCTGAAGGGGAAAAATCTCGTCGCCATTGCCTCCGGCGCGAACGTGAATTTCGACCGTCTGCGCTACGTGGCCGAACGAGCCGAGGTCGGCGAGCGGCGCGAGGCTATCCTCGCGGTCACCATTCCCGAGCGCCCCGGCGCGCTCAAGCAGTTCTGTACCATTCTCGGCGGTCATAACATCACCGAGTTCAACTACCGTTTCGCCGACCCCAAGGCGGCGCACATTTTCGTCGGCGTGCAGATCCCGCCGGACTCAGCGGATGTCAAAAAGCTCGTGGGCACTCTCCGCAAACACGGCTACGCCACGCTCGACATGACCGACAACGAAATGGCCAAGCTGCACATCCGCCACCTCGTCGGCGGCCGCGCGCCAAACGCGGTCAATGAATTCCTCTACCGCTTCGAATTCCCGGAACGGCCGGGGGCACTGATGAACTTCCTCAACAAGATGGGCGGAAGCTGGAATATCTCACTCTTTCACTACCGCTCTCACGGCGCCGACTTCGGACGTGTGCTGGTCGGCATGCAGGTCCCGCCGCAGGACAAGAAGAAGTTTCAGAAATTTCTGGATAGCGTCGGATATGAATATGCCGAGGAGACGGGGAACCCGGCGTATAAGTTATTTCTGAGCTAATTGTTTTTCGTCATTCCCGCGAAAGCTGTGTTTGTTGTCAGCCCGTCTTCGCGGGGACGACGCCTGGATGTCCGCTCCCCGCTTACTACATGCGGGGACTAGCTTCGTGGACATGACAACCACCGCGGTTATTCCGCCGGCAATCCCTGCAAAATGCTTCCCTTCACCGGCGCCGAAAAGACGGTTCGCCGCAGCAGCGACAGCGTGAACGGCTCCTTGCGGTTCCAGGGCATGAGCGACAGGAAACGCGCCAGCGGGCAGTAGCTCACCGTGACCATGGCTGTGGTGCCGGCAAACTGGAACCAGTACCAAATGACATACGGATCCCACAGTCCCAGCACCAGCAATCCAAGGTAGGCCACCCGGACCTGCACCGGGAAAGCCATGAGCCGGCGGTGCCGGCCGAGGTAATGCAGCGACTGCACCACGCCGAGGGCGATGGCCACGTGAAACGCCTGCCTGAATCCCGCCAGGCCGGTGGCCAGCAGCACCGCCATGGCCAGCCAGTACCACCAACTGATATCTTTATGAGTCGTCATCGTTATCCCCCTGTTGGCATGTAATGAAATTGAGTGATTGAACCCGCAGATCTTTCGAGACCTTGGTCGTTGATTCAGGCCGCCTCACGCACGAGCCGGATGTCTACTTCCCTGTCCACGTACCTCCACTCCTCTATTGCACGCAACGCGGCAAGCAGCTTGTTGAACGCCGCCTCTTGAGCCGGCGCGAATTCGAACCAGGTGAGGAAATCGAATGGCTCATCCTCCGAGAGATCCCGGCAGTGGTGGAGCCTTCGCGCTAACGCAGGAAAATACTGAAGCCCGATTTGGGTGTGGTGAGACTGCTCTCTAAAAATGTTCAGGCGCTCCTCTTGTGTGAGCGCCCACCAGGTCGCGTTCTTTCGAATGGATATGAGTGCCGCGCACGTTGCTTCGGGGTTTCCGAGACCTGGCAGCGTGGCCACGATTTGACGCCTTTCCTCGCGGCCAACATACCGCTCATTGCTCGTTATCCCGCGAAGAACCCAGGCTGCCTGTGGATCGATTGGAATCTCTGAGCCAGGGGCGATTTCGAGCCTTTTCGCCGCCGGCAGCGGCTCTCCAGCTATCGCTTCCATTTCGGTGACACGCCAGCGGCCTGTGTCGCCGCCAATAAACGAAAACGATCGCGTAGTCATATCAATCTTCCTCGGTGAGTCAATCGGTTGAGATGAATTTGCCGCGCTATCAATCCGCGATGCCCATCAGGTACATCGCCACCGGCACGGCCAACCATAGCAGGCCTTTCAACAGAAAGAACGTGAAGCCGGCCATTCCCAGACGTTTCCAGAATCGATTTTCGATGTTGCCCGTCAGCGTGCTCATGTCATTTCCTCCTGGTTGCGGGTGGCGCGACGCAGGCCGCGCCACCCGATTTTTCTAGGTCGCCTCCGGATCGATCCCGGACGGACGTCCGCCGAGACGCGGTACCAGCATCGGCACCTGTTTGCGGTATTCGCTGTAACGCATGCCATGCTCGGTCACCAGATCGTGTTCCTCGAAACGAATGGCGATCAGGATGTAGACCGTCGTCATCAGCGCGAAGAACAGATGCGCCGCGGTCATGGTCGGCGTGGCCCAGAAAGCAAAGAAGAAGCCGACGTAGAGCGGGTGCCGCACGATTTTGTACAGGCCGGGTGTGCCGAAATTAAGCGGGCGATATTCCTTGCCGCGCAGATGGAGCCACACCTGGCGCAGGCCGAAGAGATCGAAATGATTGATCAGGAAAGTCGCCACCAGCACCAGTCCCCAGCCGAAGGCGCAGAGTCCGTAGAGGATATCCCGACCGACCGGGTTCTGCACGTCCCAGATCACGCCGCCGATCGGTTGCCAATACGCAAACAGTGCGATCAGTGCCAGGCTCGCGAACAGCACGAAGGTGCTGCGCTCGACCGGCTTCGGCACGAAGCGCGTCCACCAGCGCTTGAAGGCCGGGCGCGCCATGACGCTGTGCTGCACCGCGAAGAGCCCGAGCAGCAGCGCGTTGATCAACAGCGCCTCGCCCAAGGGGCCCACTGGCGTCGAGTCGATGGACTTCGGAACGATGAAATTGCCGACAAAGCCGACGGCGTACAGGAAGGTTCCGAAGAAAATGGCGTAACAGATAACGCCGTAGGTGAATGCCGCGATTCTTTTCATGACTATATATCTCCTCAATGGATGGTTGATGGTTCGCCCGGACGCGCGCCGCGCGTCCGGGTGTCGACTTACATGCCGATCAGCCGCGCATCGAATCCGCGGCGCACGACGGCGCCGAGAATCTTCTGCGAGTTGACCGTGTCCGGGTCGTAGTCCACGAGCACCAGACGGCGCGTCCGCGGGCTTATCTGCGCCCGGCTCACGCCGTTGATCCCGCCCAGTTCGCTTTCCAGCGCATCACCATGCTTGCGGCTGAGCACCTGCTTCAAATCCACTAACACATTGGCCTGATTGGTTTGCATGACACTTGTCTCCTGTTCAGATTGAGGTTT
>DATICK010000077.1:0-7124 GCA_035456865.1 Sulfuricaulis sp. | reverse complement strand
GCATCCTGTGGTCGCGAGATGTGTCAACCTATACTGGCTTGGACGCGGATTCAAAAAACATTTATCTCACCGATGATCACGGTATTGTTATGGCGCTGGATCAACAAACCGGGGCAAGCGTGTGGAAGCAGGAACAGCTACGCGCGCGTCAGCTGAATGCACCGCGTTGCGTGGACGGGCTGGTGGCCGTTGGCGATTTCGAGGGATATGTTCACTGGCTGTCGAGCGATGATGGTCATTTTGTGGCGCGTTACCGAGTCGGTCATAGTGCCATTCGATCCCCGACACTGGCCAGCAACGATACGCTCTACGTCAGCAGCCAGTCGGGAACGCTGGAAGCGTTGCGCCTGGAGAAGACTCAGGGAAGTTCTGATTAATTAATTTTGATCCGCCACAATTTTGCTTGGAGCAAAATTGGACGCGCTTTAGCGCGCCCGCAGGGGGCGCGCCAGGGATGGCGCGCATCAAGACGCCAAGCAATATATCATTCATGAAACTTGACGTTTTGGCGGTTAAATTCTTCATATGAAACCCGTTGTCGTTCTTGTCGGCCGGCCCAATGTCGGTAAATCCACGCTGTTCAACCGGCTCACGCGCAGCCGCGCGGCGCTTGTCGCCGATGTGCCCGGGTTGACGCGCGATCGACAGTACGGAGATGGGCGCATCGGGGATCGCCCGTATTTTGTCGTGGACACGGGAGGCATCGTCGCCAGTCTTGCCTCCGTCAAAGAGCAGGGGGACGTAAGCTCACATGTTGCTGTCCAGGTCCGCGCCGCGCTGGCCGAGGCCGACGCTGTTATTCTGCTGGTGGATACGCGCGAGGGTATTCATCCCGTCGATCGTGAACTTGCCACGGATCTGAGGCGGCATGGCAAGCCTGTCTGGGTTGCCGTGAACAAGTCGGAGGGATATGACCCGTCCACGGCGGTGGCGGAATTTCATGCCTTCGGTCTGGGCGAGCCGATGGCTATCTCCGCCACGCATGGCGATGGCGTGGAGGAACTGATGCAACGCGTGCTGGGTTCCTTGCCCATCAGCGAAGAGATTGAGCCGGAAGAAGGCGTCCCGCGCATCGCCGTGATCGGAAAACCCAACGTCGGCAAATCCACGCTCGTCAATGCCTTGCTCGGTGAAGAGCGCGTGGTGGTCAGCGACGCGCCGGGCACCACGCGCGACAGCATCCGCGTACCGCTTGAACGCGAGGGCCGACGCTATATTCTCATTGATACGGCTGGTGTGCGTCGCCGCTCCAAAATAGATGAGCTGCTGGAAAAGTTTTCCGTGCTAAAAACCCTTCAGGCCGTTGACGAGGCGAATGTCGCGATTCTTGTCATTGACGCCAGCGCCGGCATTTCCGAACAGGACGCCTCGCTTTCCGGATACGCGCTGGAAGCCGGAAGGGCCATGGTGGTCGCTGTCAACAAATGGGATGCGGTGGCGGATTCCGAGCGTGCCTGGATCAAGCGCGAGTTCGAGCGCAAATTGCCGTTTCTTGAGTTTGCCCGGGTTCACTATATTTCGGCGCGGGATGGCGCTGGGGTGGGCGGTTTATTTGCCTCGGTGGACGAGGCCTATGCTTCTGCCTTCCGTACCATGACCACCCCCAAGCTTAATCGCGTCTTGCAGGACGCTGTGACGGCCACCCCGCCGCCCTTGGCCCGTGGCCGGCGCGCCCGTCCCAAGTATGCCCACCAGGGTGGCAAGAACCCTCCGCGCGTGGTGATCCATGGCAACCAGGTTGCCTCACTGTCCAAATCCTACCGCCGCTACCTGGCTAATACCTTCCGCAAGGCATTTCAATTGGTTGGCACACAGGTCTGGATCGACTGTCGACAGGAAAAGAATCCCTATGAGGATAAGAAGGCTGGTGGACGGGCCGGCCGCCGCCATTCCCCCCGTAAACGCTCCTGAAAATCCGTGAACTATACTCACCTGTAGATTGAAACATAAAGTAAAAGCAAAGACATGCCGCAGCAAGGGGCAGGGCGCTTGAATCAGGGACTCAGAGGGTAGTGTTGTGAGCGCATTCCATAAAAGCGCCCTCCGGTCCGGTTACCGGCTGGCTGAATACACTATTGAATCGGTTCTGGGCCATGGCGGCTTCGGAATCACTTATCTTGCGCGCGATACGTCGTTGGGAGCCCAAGTGGCGATCAAGGAGTACCTCCCCCACGAGATTGCCAACCGTGAAAATAAGACCCAAGTGTTACCGAATCCCTCCCGCGGGGCGGTGCACGACTATCAAATCGGCCTCAAGAATTTCGTGAAGGAGGCCCGGGCCCTGGCTCGCTTCAAGCATCCCAACATCGTCCGCGTCCTGCGTTTCCTCGAGGCTAACGGGACTGCCTACATGGTCATGGAGTACGAGGAGGGACAGAGCCTCGCGGATTATCTCAAACGCAATGGGCCTCGCCTGGATGAGCAGACCCTGTTGAAGGTGTTTATCCCGATCCTCAATGGCCTGCACGCGGTGCACGAGGCCGAGATGCTGCATCTCGACATCAAGCCGGAAAATATTTACCTGCGCAAGGACGGCAGCCCGATGCTCATTGACTTCGGCTCGGCTCGCCAGGGGGCGGTCCATCTGCAGAAAGTGGCATTGACCCAGGGTTATGCTCCGATGGAACAATACCCTGATAAGGGGACACCGGACCCATCGAGCGATGTCTATGCCGTGGGTGCTTCGATGTACCGCTGCATCAGCGGCAAGAAGCCGGATGATGCCTTGGAGCGTTATCAGGCGGTGCTCAAATACCAGGTGGATCCGCTGACACCGGCGATCGTGGCGGGGAAAAATGGGTATCAGAAGCAAGTGCTCGAATGCATTGACTGGGCCATGCAGGTGTATTCGCGAGATCGGCCTCAATCCGCGCGCGAGCTGCAGGATGCTCTCATGGGGAGAGGCAGGTTTGGACGTCAGTCCACGACCGGCCAACCGGCCGTATTCAATCGACCATCCGTATCCAGGGTAAAGGTATCAGCACAGGCGACGAAAGCCATGAATGAAAAAGACCGCAGCTCAGCGGCCGTTGGCTGGATGGCAGCAGCATTGATGGTGGCCAGCCTCGCTGTGGCCGGTACCCTCTATTGGTCTGACCTTAAGGTTCATTGGGAGGGGGCAGAACCTACCTCCGCTCCGGATATTCAAGTCAGGCCTTCAAGCAAATCAGCAACATCAACAGAGCAACCAGCGGAAGCGAAATTGCCGACGAAGGCATACGAACCCGTAGCATCTCCCTCCAAACCCCAACCAGTCGCGCAGACTGTGTCGGCAGTTATTCCCGCCTTGCTCGAAAAAACGCTAACCGGTCATCAGGACTGGGTGCAATCGGTGGCGTTTGCACCGGATGGAAAATGGTTTGCGTCTGCTGGTATCGACAAGACTATCAAGCTCTGGGTGACGTCCACCGGTTCACTGCTCGGTTCGCTGCGCCAGAGTTATGCCGCTAATGCCGTGGCAATTTCTGCTACCAGCACGTGGTTGGCGTCGGCAGGCGATGATGGGACGGTAAGGTTGTGGGAAGCCGGTACCGGACAGCTGCACAGTGCCTTGAGCGGCCCGAGCTATGCGCTCTATGCGGTAGCGTTTTCGCCCAATGGAAAACTTATCGCCGCCGCTGGCAAGGACAGGATCGTGTACGTGTGGGACGTGGATAGTGGAAAACGACTGCAAACACTTGAAGGACACTCCGGCGATATTTATGCGCTCGCGTTTTCTCCCAATGGTAAATTCATTGCCTCCGCCGGCGTTGACAAGACGCTGCTCGTCTGGAGCGTCGCAAATGGAGCGGAGGCCATGAGGATGGCCGGCCACAAAGACAAGGTGCTGGCGCTGGCTTGGTCGCCCGACGGGAAATGGCTGGCTTCTGGTGACTCCGGTGAAACGATACGTTTGTGGGACGCGACGGCTGGTACGTTGATGCGGATACTGAATAATAATCCCGCCGTTCTCAGTCTGGCCTGGTCGCCGGATAGCCGCTGGCTCGCCGCTGGACTGGCAGACAAGACCATCGAGATATTCGATCCCGGTAATGGCGCTGCCTTGCAGACGCTCGTGGGTCATCAGGATTGGGTCCAGTCGGTGGCGTTTTCGCCGGATGGCACCAGGCTTGTCTCCGCCGGCCGCGACAAAACCGTCCGCGTCTGGAAGGGAAAATAAGATTTATTTGACCGCGACCGCCAGGCCGCGCCGAAAACAAGTTTCTATTACGTTGTTATTTTTTTTCGGGCAGAAACAAAACCGGATCGACCCGGCTGTTGTTGAGGCTCACGGTCCAATGCAGGTGCGGGCCGGTGACGCGCCCGGACATGCCTACCTCGCCGATTTTCTGACCCTGGCTCACCCGCGCGCCGTTCTCGACCGCAATACGGCTCAGGTGATTGAACATGCTGATGAGTCCCTGGCCATGGTCGAGAAAGACGGTTTTACCATTGAAGAAATACTCTCCGGTCTGAATGACGGTCCCCGCCAGCGGCGCCACGACCGGCGTGCCGACGCGCGCGGCGATATCAATGCCGCTATGCGGCTGACGTGGTTCGTTGTTGAAGAAACGCCGCAGCCCGAAGACACTGCTCACCGACCCATGCACCGGCAGCAGGCATCGTAGCGAGGGTATAGATTCATCGGTCCAGGCGGAAAACGCCTTCAGGATGATCGCCTGTTCGCGGGTGATTCGCGCGAGATCTTCTTCAGTCGGTTCCACCATGCGCTTATTCTTGAGCGTAAGGTGCTGCACGGCGTATTCCTTGGACTGTACGGTAAACGGAAATTCCCGCGTCCTGCCCTGACTGTCGCGGACCGTAACCATCTGCGGGCCCGGCGCGAGCGTGAGCGGGAGTCCCACCACGGCCTGCCAGCGTCCGTCATGACGCATCACCATGATGCGTTGATCGGCAAAATGCACCACCGGCGCCGGCTCGGTGTCCGGCGCCAGCGGCAGGATCGCGATGCCGCCCGGTACCGGACTTGCAGTCGGCAATTCCTGGGCGTAGGCAACCGCGCCGATCAGCAGTGTTAACAGCGCCCACATCTTATTGCTCACGAGTTTTTTCAACCAGACAATCCAGATAGCCATGTGCCAGTCGGGCCTGAACGCGTTCGCCCGCCTGAACGGATGCCGCCTCGGTCACGATCGCGCCGGTGGCCGATTGTTGCACAATGGCATAACCCCGCTCCAGCGTGGCAAGCGGACTCAGGGCATGCAGGGCCTGCATCACTTGCTGCAGGCTGGCAGCGGAGCGTTCGATACGCCGCTTCATGGCGGCCGCGAGGCGGGCGTAGAAATGGCGGTTGTCGAGCATTGCCGCACGCAACCGCGGCAGCGGTGAGTGTCGTAACAGTTCTGCTGTCATGGTCCGGTATTGCGAACGCGCCTGGTGCAGCCGCGTGGCCTGCGCCAGATGCATACGCTGGGAGAGCGAAGCGAGCTGTTGTTGCAGCAGTGCCAGTCGACTACGTGGATGCACCAGACGCGCGCCCAACCAGTCAAGGTGCTGGCTGTGGCTGCGCAGGCGGCCGCGCATGGCCGAGGTCAACCGGTTCGCCATGCGCTCAAAATGCGCCAGCCATTCCTGCTGATCCGGGCTCAGCATCTCGGCGGCCGCGGTCGGTGTCGGGGCGCGCGCATCCGCGGTCATGTCGGCGATGGTGAAATCGGTTTCATGTCCCACGCCGCTGACGATCGGGACAGGGCAGGCGTGTATGGCGCGCGCCACGATCTCTTCGTTGAACGGCCACAGGTCCTCGAGCGAACCGCCGCCGCGCGCGAGGATCAGCGCATCGCAGTCTTTTCGCCGACCGGCCAGCCGGATCGCCGCGGCGATTTTCTCCGCCGCGCCCTCACCCTGCACCGGCACCGGAAACACCAGCACGGCGATCGCCGGGAAGCGGCGTTTGAGCGTTGTCAGGATATCATGCAGCACCGCGCCGGAAGGGGAAGTGATTATGCCGATACGCGACGGGAGCCGGGGCAGCGGCAGTTTGTGCGCGGTTTCGAAGAGACCTTCCTTGGCGAGTCTCTGTTTGAGCGCATCGAAGGCGCGCCGCAAGGCGCCTTCGCCGGCTTCTTCGAGATATTCGACAATGACCTGAAAGTCGCCACGACCCTCGTAAAGGCTCACGCGCGCGCGCAGCAGCACGTGCAACCCGTCCTTGAGCGCGATGCCGACCAGGCGTTGATGTTGGCGAAAGAAGGCGCATCGCACCTGCGCCTGTGGGTCCTTGAGCGAGAAGTACACATGGCCCGACGCCGGACGCGAGAGATTGGAAATTTCGCCTTCAATCCAAATGGGCGGGAAACTGGTCTCCAGTAGTGCCTTGGCTTCACGATTCAGACGTGAAACCGTGTAGATGTCGCGAACAGATATGGTGGCGGGCGATGGCTGCTTCATGACATGAAACATAACCTCATTTAAGAGAAATACAAAATCTCCCTAATATGGCTGAATGCTCGACATTCGATGCATGGCGGCCGATAAGACGCGCTTGCCAGTTATGGCAAACCCTGAAATTCATGGGGTAAGAAAGGGTGGGGACAAATAAAAAAGCCGGGCACACGCCCGGCTTTTCAAACAGCAAACGGCTGGTCTACTTGTAGCTGGCGACCGGGTTGGCGTTGTCCCTGGCCTGTTGTTGCGCCAATTGCGCTTCCTTCATCGCTTTATTGGCGAGCTTCATGGCCTTGTCGAATTCATTCTTGGCGGTCGTTTTGTCGCCGTCCTTCATGGCCTTGTCGGCGGCGGCCTTGGCTTCTTTCGACTCCTTCATAAATTTCTCAGTGTTGAGCCACAGAAAGCCGGACTTGTCGGCGAGCTTGATTTCATTTTCCGCCTGGGCGGCGAGCTTGTTGTATTCATCGTCATTGACGACGCTGGCGCATCCGGCAAGCGCGACGACCAGGGTGCCTATCATGAGCGTCTGTTTCATTCTTCTCCTCCTGTGACTGACAGTACGGTATATATAGACGCCCCACGGTAAAATACATTCCCTGTCACGTCAACGGGACATGTGTTTTAAGCCGGCAGACCCCGGAAGCAGGGGAATAAGTGGCGCGATTCGTGCGTCGCCCAGTTTACGGCTGGCGGGCGGATTACGTATAATACGGCATGCGAATAGTTCAGGAAGG
>DATICK010000076.1:0-5083 GCA_035456865.1 Sulfuricaulis sp. | reverse complement strand
AGTGACAATGTCGCGCGTGGTAGTGACAGCGCCGCCGGCCGGCACGAAATCGTATGCCGCGTTGTATCTCGGATATGCGGAATTGCCCTGCTGAATCGAGACGCGGTGCGTCAGGCCTGGCTGATAGCTGAGATCGAGTGCGGTGCCGTCTGCATCCGTACAGGGCGACGGGCAGACGATGTCCGCCGGGTTGGTGATATCGGTCTTAAACGTATAGGTGTACGTGCCGTCTTTGTGATCAACCAGGGTTCCGAATCGATAACCGGTGGATGTGGTGGAACGCTCCTGGTTGCCATACACACCGCCGCTCGCTCGGTAAATGTAATCCTGCCACTTGCTCGGGGTGCCCGGCACCAGCTTGGCAATGTTGAAGCGCAGATCGGAATCAGCAAAACCGGTTACTGCGACGCCGTCCTGGTTCTTGACGGTGAAGTTCACTACGGGCGCGCTGTTGATGGTGACACTGTTGATGTCGATCGTCAGCGCCGTAGCAGTTGACACTGACGCCACGCCGACGTTGGTTCCCGGCGGTCCCGGCGGACCTTGGCTGCCATCGTCGCCACTGCAACCCGTCAACACGATTGCCAGCATGCTCACTATCGCAACAAGGCTGGACCATTGAGATGCAGATCGATTTATTTTCATAACTTCCCCCACTTATGGGCAGACGGTTACTCGCAATTGATCATTCATGTTATATCAAGCTACCGAATTAGAGAATTTCATTTATTGATATATATCAATCCAATATTGAGATTGTTTCGAATACTTTGCGCCTCTGCTTCACTTCATAATCCTGGTAAATAGCTGACTTTAATCATTATTTCATCCAGTGAAATCAGCGTTCATCTAGGTTATGAAAATTAGCGCGTTAAAGAATTTAATCATTGACGTACATCAACTCAGCGACGAGACAATTCCCGTTTACTTTGTGCAAATCAAGCGCTTCATCAGGCTTGCTGAACAGCTGACGACGATCATCTGCGAGTCACAAGCCTGAGTTTCAAAAACATATTCACTCAATTAAGAATGAGAACACATCAGTGAAACGGGAAAGTCAGCAGACAAATCAGCACAAGCGTGTACCGCACGCGCGGAGCGACGGTACCCGTCTGTTATCACCAAGCCAGATGCGACAGACGAAGCTGGAATCCTGTTCCTGTCAAGATGATGAGGAATGCCGGTTCTGTGAGGCCAAGCTTTACTCGGGTCTCCCCAAGATGCAGGTGCGCGATATCCGGGCACTGCTCAGCCTCTGCAACACCGGTCCGGGCGAATCGCTGTTTCGTGCCGGCGACCCGTCGACATACCTGTACGTCATCCGTGAAGGACAGATCAAGCTCACGAGATCGGACGTCAATGGACATGAGCACCTTATTGGCTTGGTCGGCCCGGGCTATCTCATCGGGTTCGATGCCATTGGCAGTCCGATGTACAGTTACAGCGCCAAGACCCTCACACCGTCGTTGTTCTGCCGGATCAAGCACGGCGACATGATGAAAGTGCTGGCGAAAAATTCGAAAGTTTCCCTTAACGTGCTGTTGGCGATCACTGAACAACTGGCACAGGCACGAAACCTGATAAGGGTGTTGGGTCAAAAAACAGCGGTGGAGAAGGTCGCCGCGCTCCTGTTGAACCTGCTACCACATGAGACGGATGACAAAGCTGGGAAAAAACCGGCGCTGCATTTATCTCGCAACGAGATAGCGGAAATACTGGGCATCACCGTGGAGACGGTCAGCCGCATCATGGCTCAACTCAGCCGCGATGCAATTATTAAAGCGCCGCGCGGTTCCATCTCCATTCGCAAACGCAAGCGGCTGGAAGCGCTGGCCGGCAGTCCTCTGCAACTTAGACCGCCCAGCGGCATCAGGGTACGACGCGCCCTTATGTAACCAGATATGCACGTAAGGAATGTAAACTGACGCACAACGTGCATGTGGTACACGCCGGCATACTAGCGTGCCACCAACATCCCCCGGTACATGCGCATCTGGCAGGTGAACTCGTATTCACCCGGTTGTGGCGGCGTCACAATCACATCCGTGGGTTTTCCTATTGGTAGGTCAGCGCTAACGCTGAGACTGTCAAATAACGCCTTCTCTGCGCAGGGACTGGGATCTTTGCGAATGAAACGCAATGTCACCGGCTTGCCCGCCGGGACTTCGATACGGGCCGGCGTGTATACACCGTCGGCGACAATGATTTCAATCGGCTGCGGTCCCGCGGCGCGAAGCGCGGGCGGGCGGTACAGCCAGAACCACCAGACAATCAGGCCGATCAGGCCCAGTCCGGCCAGATTGACGGTCCACGCGTTCATGTGCGGGCCTGTCCCGATTGAAACCATCGCAAGCGGTTGGCGTTGCTCACCACCGTCACCGACGACATCGCCATCGCCGCCCCGGCAATGATCGGATTGAGCAACAAGCCGGTGAATGGATACAGTGCGCCGGCGGCAATGGGAATCCCGAGTACGTTGTAAATAAACGCGCCGAAAAGATTCTGCTTGATATTGCGCACCGTGGCACGCGAGATGGCGATGGCGTCGGCCACGCCATGCAACGATCCGCGCATCAGCGTCACGTCCGCGGACTCAATGGCCACGTCGGTGCCGGTGCCGATGGCGTAACCCACGTCGGCCTGCGCCAGCGCCGGCGCATCGTTGATGCCGTCGCCCACCATGCCCACGATCTCGCCACGCGCCTGAAGTTCGGAAACTTTCGCCGCCTTGTCGCCCGGCAGTACTTCGGCCATCACCTCGTCCACGCCCACCGCGCGCGCCACGGCGTCGGCAGTGGCGCGGTTGTCGCCGGTGATCATCACCACCTTGAGGCCAATCGCGTGCAACCGCGCGATGGCGGCTTTCGAATCCGGCTTGACCGGATCGGCCACGGACACGATGCCGGCGACGCTGTCGCCAACGGCAAGAAACATGGGTGTTTGCGCCTGCGCCGCGAGTTCTTTCGCACGCTTCGGAAGATTTCCAAGATCGATCTTGTGTTTCGCCATCAGGCGCGCATTGCCGAACAATACTTTACTGCCGTCAATCGTCGCCGACACGCCGTGACCCGTGATCGCCTCAAAACCGCTGACGGCGGAAAGCTTGATGCCTTTGGCCTTGGCTGCCGAAACGATTGCCTCGGCAAGCGGATGCTCTGAACCGGTCTCGATGCTCGCCGCCAACGTGAGCAGTTTCTGCTCGTCCCAGCCTGACGCCGGGAGCAGCGCGGTCACCGTGGGCCGGCCTTCGGTGACGGTGCCGGTCTTGTCGAGCACAATGGTGGTCAGTTTTCCCGCCTGCTGCAGCGCCTCGCCGTTGCGGATGAGAATGCCGTATTCCGCTGCCTTGCCCACGCCCACCATAATAGAGATGGGCGTGGCCAATCCCAGAGCGCAGGGGCAAGCTATGATGAGCACCGTCATCGTGGCCACCAGCGAGAAGGAAAGTCTTGGCTCAGGACCGAAATTATTCCACACCAGGAAAGTGAACACCGAGATGATCAAGACCGACGGCACGAACACAGCGGAAATTTTATCCGCCAGCCTCCCGATCGCGGGCTTGGTGCTTTGCGCGCGGCGCACCATCTCGATGATGCGCGCGAGCGCGGTATCCGCGCCGATGTGCTTGGCCTGAAACAGAAAACTGCCGGACTTGTTGAACGTGGCGCCGACGACTTCATCGCCGGCCTTTTTTTCCACCGGCATCGGTTCGCCGGTGAGCATGGACTCGTCCACGGAGGAATGGCCTTCGATAATGACGCCGTCGACCGGGATTTTCTCCCCGGGGCGTACGCGAATGGTTTCATCGAGACCGACCTCGGAAATCGGGATGTCCAGTTCCCGGCCGTCGCGGATCACGCGCGCGGTTTTGGGCTGAAGACCGATGAGACGCTTGATCGCCTCCGAGGTCTTGCCGCGGGCGCGCATCTCGAGCGCCTGGCCGAGGTTGATAAGGGCGATGATGATCGCGGCGGCCTCGAAATAGGCGTGGCGTGCGAGGCTGGGAACGAGATCGGGGAAGAGCACCACTAGTATGGAATATACCCAAGCCGCGCCGGTGCCGAGCGCGATGAGCGTGTCCATGTTGGCATTGTGCGCGCGGAAGGATTTCCACGCGCCGCGGAAAAAATGCCCGCCGGCATAGATAAGTACCCACAGTGTCACCGCGCCCACCGCGAGCCAGAAAATTCTTCCCGACGGTGAATGGAGCATGGGCATGATGCCCAAGGGCTCGGCAAGCATGAGCGGCAATCCCACGACACCTGCGGCGATGAACTTGCGCATCAGTGAGCGGTAGTGGGCCAGCTCGGCAGCCTCCTTCTCTGATTCGTCTTCAAGGCCGCGCAGCTCGGCCGCGCTGTAACCGGAAGCCGTAACCGCCGCGATCAATAATTTTGCATCGACGCTTCCGCGCACCGTCGCGGTGTGCTCGGCAAAGTTGACCGTGGATTCGATCACACCCGGCACGTTCTTCAGTGCATTCTCGACCGTCGCCACGCAACCGGCACAGCTCATGCCGGAGATGGACAGCCGGTGCGTGCTCGCTTCCGCCGGGATCGCTGCGGTCATGATTGAGACCTTCGATAAACCAGGGGGTCAGTCCTGATTCACTTCCGCGGGGTAACCGACTTTGGTCAGGGCGTTGACCACGGCCTGCGGGTCCACGCTGCCTTTGACCACGGCTTTGCCGCTCTTCAGATCGAACTCGGCGCTCACGTAGCCCGGCAATTTGGACATCGCCTCAGTCGCCTTGGCGACGCAACCGCCGCATTTCATACCTTTGACTGAATACCGGGTTTCTACAATGTTCATGAATAACTTCCTCCACGTATTGCACTTTCGGAGATTCGTAGACGTATGTCACTGCCCGCCGAATAACAAGAATTATATATGGTATCCCCCTCGGGGAATTCAAATATCAGGAAACCGTCACGCTCCGGCTTTCTGAAAAATCCTTCGGCAGGACCGCCCCGCATTTGAAGTTCACCATTTCGCGCAATTTCTCCTCTTCCGCGACAAACGCCTCCACCGCCTGCGGATCGAACTGCGTCCCGGTCGTGGCAATGATCGTGGTCTTGGCCTC
>DATICK010000075.1:0-3819 GCA_035456865.1 Sulfuricaulis sp. | reverse complement strand
CAAGAATCATTCGCGGGTTACGTCGCTTCGCGACTAACCCGCCCTACAAGTACTGTTTTCACGGCTGTCACCGGCCTGTTCTGTTAGGGCTAGGCCGCTCCCGGGACTTGTGAAATAATCGTTTTTATTAGCAATTAAGCCTATATCGCAACCACCGTTTCAGCGGGACACCGCAGGAGAACAGGCATGGATACGAATAAAACCAAGGCATTGAACATGGCCCTGGGACAGATCGAAAAGCAGTTTGGCAAGGGCTCGGTCATGCGCTTGGGCGATGCCGGCGTGGTGCAGCAGGTCGAGGCGGTTTCCACCGGGTCGCTGGGCCTCGATATCGCCCTCGGCATCGGCGGCTTGCCGCGCGGCCGGGTGGTAGAGATTTACGGGCCGGAATCCTCGGGCAAAACGACGCTGGCACTGTCCGTGGTCGCCCAGATCCAGAAATTGGGTGGCGCGGCGGCCTTTATCGATGCTGAGCATGCGCTCGATCCGCTGTACGCCAAGAAGCTCGGCGTTAACATCGACGATTTACTCGTGTCGCAGCCGGATTCCGGCGAGCAGGCGCTCGAGATCGCCGACATGCTGGTGCGCTCGGGCGGCGTGGATATCGTCGTGATCGACTCGGTGGCGGCGCTGACCCCCAAGGCCGAAATCGAAGGCGAAATGGGCGACTCGCACATGGGCCTGCAGGCGCGATTGATGAGTCAGGCGCTGCGCAAGCTGACCGCCAACATCAAGCGCTCCAATACCCTGGTGGTGTTCATCAACCAGATCCGCATGAAAATCGGCGTGATGTTTGGCAATCCCGAGACCACGACCGGCGGCAACGCGCTCAAGTTCTACGCCTCGGTGCGTCTCGACATCCGCCGCATCGGCGCGATCAAGAAGGGCGAAGAAGTGATCGGCAGCCAGACGCGCGTGAAGGTGGTGAAGAACAAGGTCGCGCCCCCGTTCCGGCAGTGCGAGTTCGACATCATTTATAATGAAGGCATCTCGAAGGAAGGTGAGCTCGTCGACATCGGGTCCGAGAACGGCGTCGTCGACAAGACCGGCGCCTGGTACAGCTTCAACAAGGAGCGCATCGGCCAGGGCAAGGACAACGCCCGCCAGTTCCTGAAGGAAAACCCGGACATCGCCGCCGAGATCGAGAAGCGCATCCGCGAGAAGGCCGTGGCGGCGGTACGCGCCGCGTCCGGTGACGAAGAGGCGGAAGAGGCCACGGCGGAGGAAGAAGCCTGAAACCGGATTCGCCGGAGATCACTCCGGCGCGGGCGCGTCAGCTCGCGATGCAGTATCTCGCGCGGCGCGAACACAGCCAGAGCGAGTTGCACGACAAGCTATTAAAAAAGGGATGCGCGGAAGCGCTTGCCGCCGAGACCGTGAAACGGCTGGAGCAGGAACGTCTGGTTTCCGACGACCGCTTCATGGAAAGCCTGATACAGGCGCGGCGCAGCCGGGGTTACGGGCCGTTGCGCATACAGAAAGATTTACAGGAAAAAGGGGTGACAGCAGAGGCGATCGAACGCTGGCTCGATGTGTCGGGCCGCGAATGGCTTGAGGACATCCGGCGCGTGCAGCGCAAGAAATTCGGCGCGCGGCTGCCCAAGAGTTATCCGGAGCGCGCCCGTCAGGCCCGCTTTCTCCAATATCGTGGTTTTACTTATGATCAGATACAGAAGGTTCTGAACCTCCACGGGCAGGATTAGAAGCTATCTCAAAAATACCCAGGTAGGTTGGGTTTAGCGAAGCGACAAAATCGCTCGGAGCGATTTTGGACAGCCGAAGGCTGGCCCGCAGGGCGGAGTCCAGGGATGGACTCCGCAAACCCAACCTACATTGAAACTATTTTTTTCGAGACGGCTTCTAGCCTATACGCGTCATGAAAAGCACCGAAATCCGCAAAAAATTCCTCGATTATTTTCAGCGTCACGGCCACACCGTCGTGCCGTCAAGTTCGCTCGTGCCCGCGAACGATCCCACGCTGTTGTTCGTCAACGCCGGCATGGTGCAGTTCAAGGAAGTGTTCCTGGGCCAGGAGAAGCGGCCCTATGTGCGTGCGGTCAGTTCGCAGCGCTGCGTGCGCGCCGGCGGCAAGCACAACGACCTGGAAAACGTGGGCTACACCGCGCGCCATCACACCTTCTTCGAGATGCTCGGGAACTTCAGCTTCGGCGATTACTTCAAGCGCGAGGGCATCCAATACGCCTGGGAGTTCCTGACCCGGGAACTGAAACTGCCGGCGGAGCGGCTGTGGGTGACGGTATATAAGGATGACGACGAGGCCGCCGACATCTGGCTGAAAGAGCTGAAAGTGGACCCGAAGCGTTTCTCGCGTCTGGGCGATGCGTCCAATTTCTGGCAAATGGGCGATACCGGCCCCTGCGGCCCCTGTTCCGAGATTTTCTACGATCACGGCGCGCAAATCCCCGGTGGCCCGCCGGGCAGCCCGGACGAGGATGGCGACCGCTACGTCGAGATCTGGAATCTCGTGTTCATGCAGTACAACCGCGACGCGAAAGGCGTGCTAACCCCGCTGCCCAAGCCCTCGGTTGACACCGGCATGGGTCTGGAACGCATCGCCGCGGTGCAGCAGGGCGTGCACAGCAATTACCAGATCGACCTGTTCCAGCATCTGATCCACGCGGTCGCCGAGGTTACCGGCGCCTCCGAACGTCAGAACCACTCGCTCAACGTCGTTGCCGATCACATTCGTGCGGCGGCGTTTCTCATCACCGATGGCGTGTTGCCCTCGAACGAAGGCCGGGGATACGTGCTGCGGCGCATCATCCGTCGCGCCATCCGTCATGGTCACCGCCTCGGTGCGCGCGAGACCTTTTTCTACAAGCTCGTCGCGCCCTTGTGTCAGCAGATGGGCGATGCCTATCCGGAATTGAACAGCGCACGTTCACAGATCGAGCGCGTGCTGCGCCAGGAAGAGGATCGTTTCAACGAGACCCTGGAACAGGGATTGAAGATTCTCGAAGAGGATGTCACCGCGCTCCAGGGCGATACCATTTCCGGCGCCACGATTTTCAAACTCTACGATACCTACGGTTTCCCGGTGGATCTCACGCGCGACGTGGCCATGGAACGTAATCTGAAAATCGACATGGCCGGTTTCGAGCGCGAAATGGAGGCGCAGCGCGAGCGCGCCCGCGCGGCATCGTCATTCAAATCGGCCGAGATCGGTGCCGTCACCGTGGACCAGCCGACACAATTCACCGGCTACGAGCTGTTGAGCGACACAGGCAAGGTGTTGCATATCACACGAGGAAGCGACCTCGCCCAGACGGACACTCTGCGCGCGGGCGAGCAGGGGAATATCGTGCTCGACCGCACGCCGTTTTACGCCGAATCCGGCGGCCAGGTTGGCGACCGCGGCATTCTGCGCGTGGGCGAGGCGGTGTTTCGCGTCGAGGACACCCAGAAGCACGGACAGGCCCACGTCCACAAAGGGAGTGTCGAGAAAGGCCAGCTCCGCGTGGGTGACAAAGTGACGGCGGAAATCGATGGAGCCCGTCGTCTTGCGACCAAGCTCAATCACTCGGCCACGCACCTGATGCACAAGGCATTGCGTGACGTCCTCGGATCGCACGTACAACAGAAGGGCTCGCTCGTGGACGATCACCACACGCGTTTCGATTTCTCCCACTTTGCGCCCATGACGCCCGAGCAGATCGCTGAGGTCGAGCGGCGTGTCAATGCGCAGGTCTTGCGCAACGAGGACACGCGGTCTCGGGTGATGGACATGGACTCGGCGAAAGCGGAGGGCGCTATGGCCTTGTTCGGTGAGAAATATGGGAACGAGGTGCGGGTGCTGAA
>DATICK010000074.1:0-9953 GCA_035456865.1 Sulfuricaulis sp. | reverse complement strand
TTCGGCTGGCGTTCGGTGTTCTGGTTCCTGGTATTGCTCGGCCTCGCGGTGTGGTTGTGGTCGGCGTTTTTCCTGCCCGAGACCCTGCCGCCGGTGGGCCGGCAGTCGGGACATCCGCGCGTTATCGCGCGCGCTTACGCGAAGGCGCTGGGCACGCCGCGCTTCATGATCCTGATTGCGGCCCTGGCGTTCAATTTCGGCGGATTTTTTCTGTACGTCGCGGGTTCGCCCGACGTGATGTACCGGCATCTGCATTTCGGTGCTGACGATTTCGGACGGTTGTTCATACCCCTGGTGACCGGTTTGATGCTCGGCGCCTTTATCTCGGGACGGATCGCGGGACGTTTCACGCATGAGCAGGCCGTCACTGCTGGCTTCGCGCTCATGCTCGCGGCGGCGGCGGTGAATCTGGTCCTGGCGTTATGGCTGACGCATACGGCGCTGACGATCATCGTCCCGGTCATGGTTTACGCCACTGGGATGTCTTTAGCCATGCCGAATCTGAGCCTGCTCGCGCTCGATGTGTTTCCCGCGCACCGTGGTCTGGCGTCGGCCCTGCAGGGCTTCGGTCAGGCCGGCTTCAATGCCGTGGTCGCGGGCGTGCTGGCGCCGCTGCTTTCCAGCCGGGTGGAGTTCCTGGCCGGCGGCATGCTCATGCTCAACCTCATGGGTTTGGGGCTGTGGTGGTTCTGGCGCCACCGTGAGGAGGCTGCGGAGCCGGTACCGGTTTTGCCTTGACCGGCATCGCGATTCGGCGACAGAATCCATCCCGTTTGCCGTTTTCATCAGCGAGAGAATTTCATGGACATGCCTTCCGCCATCCGCGCCGCGATCGAACGGCGCCATCTGTCCGGCGCCGAGATGCGCGAGGTCATGCGCCTGATCATGACCGGGCAGGCTACGCCGGCGCAGATCGGAGGGTTTCTCGTGGGATTGCGCACCAAGGGCGAGACCGTGGAGGAAATCGCCGCCGCCGCCGAGGTGATGCGCGAACTCGCCACGCACGTGGGCGTCAGCGGCCCGCATCTCGTGGACACCTGTGGCACCGGCGGCGACGGGGCCAGCACCTTCAATATCTCGACTGCCTCCGCCTTCGTGGTGGCGGCGGCGGGCGGCAAGGTGGCCAAGCACGGCAACCGCTCGGTGTCGAGCAAGTCCGGCAGCGCCGACGTGCTCGAGGCCGCGGGCGTGAACCTGGAACTCACGCCCGACCAGGTTGCGCGCTGTGTCAACGAGGTGGGCGTGGGTTTCATGTTCGCGCCCAAACATCATGGGGCGATGAAGCACGCCATTGGTCCGCGGCGCGAGATGGGCGTGCGCACTATCTTCAATCTGCTCGGCCCCCTGACCAATCCTGCGAACGCCCCTAATCAGGTGCTCGGTGTGTTTTCGGATCAATGGGTGGAACCGCTGGCGGAAGTGTTGCAGCGGCTCGGGAGCGAACATGTACTCGTGGTCCATGCCGAGGACGGCATGGACGAAATCAGCATCGGCGCGCCCACGCACGTTGCAGAACTGAAGGATGGCCGGGTGCGCGTCTTTACGATCCAGCCAGAGCAGTTCGGCATCCAACGTGGCGATGTATCCAAACTGGCCGTCGCGAGCCCGGCCGAAAGTCTTGCCATCATCGAATCGGTGTTGAACAACAGGCCCGGACCCGCGCGCGATATCGTCGCGCTCAATGCCGGGGCGGCGATTTATGTTGCCGGACTCGCACCCGATCTCGGCATCGGCATCAAAACGGCGCTGGAAGTCATCGCCAGTGGCGCGGCCACGAAGAAGCTGCATGCTCTCGCGGACCTGAGCAAAAAACTGTCAGCGAAGTGAACGATACCCCTGACATTCTCCGGAAGATCCTGGCGCGCAAGCGCGAGGAGATTGCCGCGCGCGCCAGCCAGTTGTCACTCAAGGAACTGCGTGAACGTGCCGGATCCACGCGCGCTCCGCGCGGCTTTTTACTGGCGATCCGGAGCCAACTTGCCGCCAGTCGTCCCGCGGTCATCGCCGAGATCAAGAAGGCGAGCCCCAGCAAGGGGCTGCTGCGCGCGGATTTCCGGCCGGCCGACATCGCCAGGAGTTATGAATGCCACGGCGCCACCTGCCTGTCGGTGCTGACCGACGTGGATTTTTTCCAAGGCGCTGACGAGCATCTCCAGCAGGCTCGCGCCGCCTGTGCGTTGCCGGTGCTGCGCAAGGATTTCACCATGGATGCATATCAAGTGTACGAGGCGCGTGCCATCGGCGCCGACGCCGTCCTGCTGATTGTCGCCGCCCTGGAGGATTCCCGGATGCGCGATCTCGCCGTGCTCGCGGCGGAACTGGGCATGGATGTGCTGGTAGAAGTGCATGATGAACGGGAACTCGACCGCGCGCTGGCCCTCGATACACCGTTGATCGGCATCAACAACCGCGATCTGCGCACTTTCCGGACGAACCTGGAAACGACCACCAGTTTACTCAAGAAAATTCCGCCGGATCGCGTCGTGGTGACCGAGAGCGGAATCGGCACGCCCGGGGATGTCGCTTTGTTACGGGCGCAAGGCGTGAATGCTTTTCTGGTGGGCGAGACCTTCATGAAGGCGGACGACCCCGGTGTGAAATTGGAAGAATTATTCAATGTCTCGACACCGCGTCGAGAAAGGAAATCATGAAAGCAACCATCAAGTGGAGCGGCGGGGTCAGTTTTGCCGGCACCGCGGACAGCGGTCACACCGTGATCATGGATGGCGCGCCGGAATCCGGCGGCCAGAACAAGGGTGCGCGTCCCATGGAACTGGTGCTGATTGGCATGGGCGGTTGCACTGCGTTTGATGTGGTGCATATCCTGCGCAAGTCACGCCAGGAAATCGCCGGCTGCGTGGCCGAGGTGGAGGCGCAACGCGCCGAGACCGACCCCAAGGTGTTCACGCAGATTCACATTCATTTTGTCGTCAGTGGCAAGGATCTGGATCCGAAAAAGATCGAGCATGCCATCGAGCTTTCCGCGACCAAGTATTGTTCGGCTTCCATCATGCTTGGCAAGACGGCGAAGATCACGCACGATTTTGAAATTGTTGAGATCAAATAAGCGCATGCGTGCGGAAAGAAATTCATGAAGCGACCATCGGCGGTTCCCGGGCTGCATCATGTCGCGCTGAACGTTCGCGACCTCGAGTCCTGCGAGCGGTTTTATACCGAGTTGCTAGGCATGCACGTGGAATGGCGGCCGGATCCGGACAACGTTTATCTTACCGGCGGGGCCGATAATCTGGCCCTGCACCGTGTATCCTCCGGCGCCGAGCCGGGGCCGGCGCAACGACTCGATCACATCGGTTTTGTGTTAAACGATATCGGGGAAGTGGATGCGTGGTACCAGTTTCTCAAATCGAACGGCGCGCCCATCGTCAAGGAACCCAGAACCCATCGCGACGGCGCACGCAGTTTCTACTGCCGCGACCCCGACGGGAATACCGTGCAGATGATCTATCACCCGCCGTTGGCTGGAAAATAACTAATGACAATCGCGGAAGCTAAATCCAGTAGGCCGTACGCGTCATGAATTTCGAGGCGCATTGCATGCCCTGTTTGACGGGTTCCGGCAAGGCAGCCCCACCGGATTCGATCGCCACCGTGGCGTGACGGCCTTCGTCGTCGCGCATCTGTTCCAGGATCGCCCGGCTTTTCTCGTCGGCGGTGGGCAGTTGCACCAAGTGGCCGGTGAGATGATTCACCACCTGTTTTTCGGTTTCCGCGACGAATCCCAGACTCCACTTGTCGCCGACAGCGCCCGCGAGTGCACCGAGCGCGAATGAGCCGGCATACCACAGCGGATTCAGGTAGCTGACATGGCTTCCAAGTTCGCGGATGCGCTGCTCAGTCCAGGCGAGGTGATCGTTTTCTTCCTGCGCCGCCTGTTCCATTTTCCCGCGGACCTCTGGCAGCCGCGCGGTCAGCGCCTGTCCCTGATACAAGGCCTGGGCGCAGATTTCCCCGACGTGATTGATGCGCATCAGCCGGCCGGAAAGTTCACGCTCGGCCGCCGTCAGCGTGGGATCGCTTTTTCCCGTTGCCGGATTGTCGCGCGCGGATATTGGTGCCGGACCGAAAACGGTATGCAGCGCCTGGTCGAACTGTCCGATCAGGCGATCAAGCAAGCTTATGGTGCGGTCGGTCATAAATGTCGCCCTACTTCGTTCGTCTGGATATAAGATGCGTCGCCCTACTTCAGTTCGTCTGGACTTAATAAAGCTACGATACCGGTGGTGGCGCTTTCCTACAAGGGTGCTCAGGCGCCGGCATCGTTTTGTATCTGTCTTTCAAGCAGGACCACGGGGTGCATTACCTCGATGGCCAATCCGGCTTCACGGATGCCCGCGGCCAGATACATGGCGCAGCCCGAATTGGACGTTACCAGGAAATCGGGCGCGAGCCGTCTCAAGTGATCTATTTTTGGCACACGCAATTGCCGTGCGATCCGTGTTTGTGTCAGATGGTAGGTTCCGGCCGCCCCGCAGCACAGTGAATTATCCGGCAGGGGAATTATCTCCACGCCGGGAATGCGGGCAAGCAGCGCATAGGGCTTGTCCTCCTGCCGGAGGGTATTGGTTAAGCTGCAGGGGTCATGCAACGCGATACGTTTTTTCAGCGGGCGGAAAGCGATGCCCGAAGACCATGCCAGTCCTGCGAGAAACTGGTTTAAATCCGTGACGCGAGAGCAAAACCGGTCAACGGATTTATCGCTTTCCCGATACTTTGCGTATTCGCTCAGTGTTGCCGTGCAGCCGCTGGATGCACACAGGATGGGCCCCGTGTCACCGGTGAATGCCTTGATGTTCTGGCCCATGAACTCGCCGGTTTTTTCGGAGAGGCCGCTGTGCAGATGCAGCGCGCCGCAGCATCCCTGATCCGGTGGCACATGCACTTCAAATCCGAGACGATTTAATAAACGGATTGCCGAAGTCAGGGTTTGTTGATCCGTGATCTGTGTCAGGCAGCCGGTAAAAATAGTGACTTTGTCTTTTGATTCTCTTTCTGCCGGATAAATTTCCGCCGCGGCTATTGGGGTTGGTTGCGAGACAAGATTTGCCTCCAATTCGGCGAATCCGAATAACTTGAGGAGGTGGCTGGTCCGCAGCAGCCATTGCAGGCCGGACAGGCGATATAGCCAGAGAATTTTGTCGAGCGTGCGGACTCTGCCGGGTTTTTCCACCAGCCATTGAAGTATCGAAACAGATCGTGCCACCGGCGAGGCAGATGGTTCGCGCGCGGACTCGATCAAGGCGCGCGCCGAATCGAGTGCCAGCCCGTAGGAGACATAAGATGGGCACACCTTTTCGCAGGCGCGGCAATCGAGGCAGCGTGCCAGATGCAATTCCAGCTTGTCGCTGAGCGGTAACTCAGCTTTTGCCAGGGCCAGCATGAGCGACAGCCGGCCGCGCGGCGATTCCGATTCGTCATGCAGAAGTCCGTAGGTTGGACAGTAGGGCAGGCATAGGCCACAAGCCACACATTTGGCAGCTTCACGCTTTATGTAGAAGGCAGAGTTCAAGATAGTCGGTGGTTCGTGAGCGCAGTCATGCAAAATATACCTATAGTGGGCTGGTGTCTTATAATTCGTTATCCAATCATTTGTTACTTAAGCACTGCCATTGCCCGGACCTATGTCTTATTACCGTTACCATGTTTTTTTCTGCGTAAACCGGCGCGAGGATGGCCGCGCGTGCTGTGCCAACCATCATTCACAGGAAGTACGCGATTATGCCAAGGAGCGGATCAAATCACTTGGCCTGGATGGAAAAGGGGGCGTGCGGGTCAATACTGCCGGGTGTCTGGATCGTTGCGAGGAGGGGCCCGTGGTGGTGATTTATCCGGAGGGGACGTGGTACACCTATGTGGACAAGGAAGATATCGACGAGATAATTGATGAGCATATTGGGCACGGTCAGGTCGTCGAGCGCCTGAAGCTGAAAAGCTAGTACTTGGCACCATTGAAGCTGACCTTAATTGCCGTACCAGAGCCGGAAAATGTATTGCCTGCACCAAAATAGAGCATTTTCTTGTTCTCTTGAGATTGAACCAACATGATGATGTCAGGTCTCAGTTGTTGAAGCGGATGTGCCAATGGAGCAAGAGTTGTGGCGGAAGTTGTTTGATTCAATAATGTTTTCTATTTGAATCAGAGTGTTATGTAATATTCCCCTGAGCCACGAGATTTCTTAATTCGAGCTTGACAATAAGTAGGAATATTAGATAATTATTATATACTGTTGTTTAGAGATTTCTGGAGGTTGGCCCGATGTTTGCTAATCTCTGAGTAGGAAGTTGAAAGATTTTCTGACGGCGCGACAAGCGCCGGGTAAAGGCTCCTCCATCCTCCTAGTGGTGGTTCGGGCGTGGCTCCCCAGCCACGCCTTTTTTTTGCCTGGTGTTCTACCGTTATTTTTAATGGATATATCGGATATGAATCTCGGGAGAGCCCGGCAATTTCCCGGTTTTTCCTTGTATCTTGGAACCGTCTTTTGTAATATGCGCGGCTTTCCGGCGCACAGGAGTGTGCCGATTTAGGGGCGGGAAGCCCGACAACCCAATATTGAACCATCTCCATGAAAACTTTTTCTGCTAAACAGGAAACCGTCAAGCGCGACTGGTACGTGATCGATGCGGCCGGCAAGGTTCTTGGACGGGTTGCGACCGAAGTCGCTCGCCGCTTACGTGGCAAGCACAAAGCCGAGTTCACCCCGCACGTGGATACCGGCGACTACATCATCATCGTCAATGCCGACAAACTGCAAGTCACTGGCAAGAAGAGCCGGGACAAGATTTATCACCGCTACACCGGCTATCAGAGCGGTCTCAAAGCGACGAACTTCCGGGACATGATGAAGCGCGCTCCGTGCGATGTTATTGAAGAAGCGGTTCGCGGCATGCTTCCCAAGAATCCGCTGGGACGCCAGATGTTCCGCAAGCTCAAGGTTTATCGTGGCGCGGAACACCGTCATTCAGCCCAGAGCCCCAAGGTTCTGGATATCTAATCTTGATGACCAAACGAACGAAGTAGGGCGACACTTACATTTATGGCACAGGCAAACATCTATCGTGCAACCGGACGACGCAAAACGTCGAAGGCGCGGGTTTACCTCAAACCCGGCAAAGGCGATATCGTCGTCAACAGCTTATCGGTCGATAAATATTTCGGTCGCGAAACAGCGCGCATGATCGTGCGTCAGCCGTTTGTGGCGGTAGATATGGAGAACAAATTTGATGTCATGGTGAATGTAGACGGCGGCGGGCCTAGCGGCCAGGCCGGTGCCATCCGTCACGGCATTACACGCGCGCTCATGGCCTATGACGAAACGCTTCGTCCTACCCTACGCAAGGCCGGTTATGTCACGCGCGATGCGCGTGCCGTCGAACGCAAGAAATATGGCTTGCACAAGGCACGCAAGAGACCGCAATACTCCAAGCGCTAAAGGCAGTTCAGCCGGTATATCTATAGAGCCACCTCCGGGTGGCTTTATATTTTTTGGTAGGTAAATCTTCGTCTCTGTATGGATACATCCTGGATCAGGAGAAATCATTTAATTTCACATACGTATCAATGTCATCCTCTTTCGATAAATTGACCCTCCCTCTATAGCTCTTTAGAATTCCGCCCCTTACTGGGGGATCGTCTAACGGTAGGACAACAGACTCTGACTCTGTTTATCTAGGTTCGAATCCTAGTCCCCCAGCCAATAACAAAAACAGCCCACTACGCGTGGGCTGTTTTTGTTATTGGTTTAGGGAATGGCATGAGAACCCAAAGGGTTCGACAAATTCGCCGAGAGCGAATTTGGACAGGAGCGCAGCGATTGGCCCGAGCAGCAGCGGCGAGGGTGAGCTCCAGGGATGGAGCGAGCAATCCTAGTCCCCCAGCCAAAAACTAAACGGCCCACTCGAAGTGGGCCGTTTAGTTTTTTGACTCGAGACTAGAATGAGACCCGCAGGTTCGACCAGCAGCACTGGAGCGATGCGGAGCAGCGGAGCGTATAGCGAGGAGTGGCGCAGGAATGTACCGAGTACAGAGCCAAGGATGCATGCTGGTCCCGTTAGGAGCGAGGGACAGGGGCGGCGGAAGTGAAGACAAAGAGCCAGTAGGCGAGCGGCGAGGAAGCGAGCCGCGTAACGCTTGGCCAGAGATGGCCCGGCCGCGCTTCAAGTGGAGCAGAAAAGCGTAGCGATGAAGCTTTCCCCGGGTTTTTTGCCCCAGCATCAACAAATTTTTATGATGTTGTGTATTAGCGACAATTTACTAGTATGTAGTATTTTTGCAATAACAAGTTGCATATTCGCAAAAAGATGTGCTATAAAATGCTTTAAGCGTAGGTGAACTGCGCTGGAGTTTAACTCTCACATTCATTCCAGGAGGAATCGATGAACAAGAAGCTTCTTATTGCGGCGGTGGGCGCTGCGCTGTTTGCCGGCCCGATGCTGGCGGCGCAGGCGGAAACCGTGGTGTACGGTCATTTCCATGAGTCGTGGGACAGCTATGACAATGGCGGCGATGGGGCCGGTGTCTCGGATACCACGAATGGCATGCTGAACAGCAACAGCAGCCGCTTCGGCATCAAGGGCAATGAAGATCTTGGTGGTGGCCTCAAGGCTATCTACCAGATTGAATCCGGCGCTTTCAATGCTGACGATGGTTCTGGCGGTCTAGGCGGCACCCTGCGCAATACCTATATGGGTTTCGCTGGTTCACAGTGGGGATCGGTAAAGTTTGGCCGTCACGATGCACCGGTTAAGGATATGAGCCGCAAGATCGATATGTTCAACGAAGAGATCGGTGATATGCGCGTCGCGATCGGTTACGGCAGATTCGATAACCGCATCGGCAACATGGTGCGTTACGACAGCCCTTCATTCAGCGGCATTCAGGTTGGAGTGTTGCATGGTGTGTCTGAAGTGAATACAGACACCACTACCACAAGCGCCAACGTCACCTGGTCACAAGGGCCGATTTATGCCGGTTTGGGTTATGAAGTACATATGGCCCACAGCAGCGCCCTCGAGGACGAGAGTGATATCCGCTTGGCTGGCATGTGGAACATCACCCCTGAGTTTTACCTCGCTGCTATTTTCGACCAAGTGAGCAATGTCGGCTTCGTCGACAATAATGATGGAATGACCTGGGCCATCGGAGGCGGCTTCAAATTTGCCAACAATCTGCTCAAGCTTCAGTACGCCCAAGCCGATGCGACTGACGAAGCAGTCGTTGACAATGGCGGCTCACTCTGGGCAATCGGCGTTGATCATTACTTCAGCAAGACCACCAAGGTCTATCTGGACTATGCCAAGGCGGACAATGATGATGCCGCGGCCTTCAATGTCTCGAGCAGCTACGCCGGACACGGCACGGGCGGTGTTCCAGCCGTGGGCGCAGGGAACTCGCCGAGCGCTGTCTCGGTGGGTATGGTCATCAACTTCTAAAAAACAGAGCTGATGACTTCGTAACAATTCGTAACAAATAGTAATCCGCAGCATCTGACGGGGCCCGACGGGCCCCGTTTTTTTTGCTATGGGTAATGCGGTATCTGATAAGATTTGCTTTCCATCCGAGCAAGTAAAACCTGCATGATCAAAATTGGCATCATTGGCGGCACGGGTTATACCGGCGTGGAGTTGTTGCGGTTGCTGGCCGCGCATCCCGAGGCGGACTTGCGGGTGATCACTTCTCGTGGCGAAGCCGGAAAGAAGGTTGCGGAGCTGTTTTCCAGCCTGCGGGGGTATGTCGATCTCAGCTTCACCGAGCCCGATGCCAGGTCTTTGGCCGGTTGCGATGTCGTCTTCTCGGCTACGCCCAACGGCGTAGCCATGACCCATGCGCGCGAGCTGCTCAAGGCCGGAGTAAAATTTATCGATCTGGCCGCCGACTTCCGCCTGAAGGTGCCGGCCGTGTGGGAGAATTGGTATGGCATGCCGCACGCCTGTCCCGA
>DATICK010000073.1:0-2002 GCA_035456865.1 Sulfuricaulis sp. | reverse complement strand
GACCCCGTCCGGGGTGGTGTTGGGCAGCAGGACCGCGAACTCCTCGCCGCCGTAGCGCGCGACCATGTCGTGGTGGCGCAGCACGGTCAGCACGTCGGTGGCGTATGAGTGCAGGATGGCATCGCCGGCGGCGTGACCGTGCACATCGTTGATGGTCTTGAACTCATCGAGGTCGATCATGGCCAGCGTGAGCGGCGCGCCGTAACGCTGCGCGCGGCTGGTCTCGTCCTGCAGGCGGCGCATGAAGGCGCGCCGGTTCGGCAGGCCGGTGGATTCATCTGTCAGCGACAGCAGCCGCACTTTATTCAGCTCATCATGCAGCCGTTCGCTGTCGGCTTTGATGAGCTTCAGATAACCTCCTGTGCGGTGCAGCTTGGAGTCGAGCGAGCGCTGTCCGTTGATCAGCTCCTCGAGGCCGCCGACGAGGATCTGCCGCAGCTGTTCGATCTCCTTGTCCCCTTCGGCCTGCTGCAACGCGCGCAGCTCGATCTGCAGCAGCGCGCCAAATTCGCGGTTCTGGGTGAGCGCGTCGGTCACGCTCTTGGCGAGCGCGCCCTGCAGCTTCTCGATCTCGTCGCGCTGGCGATCGAGGTGCAGGCGATAAGCGCTGTTGACGCGGCGCTCGGCCAACAGCGCGCCGTTCTCGGTCGCCGGGATTGTCGTCGTGGAATCATCCTTCGGGGGGGGTGCTGCGGCCTTGGGCGCGGCGGTGGATACCGGCGGGGACCTTTCCGTCTGCGAGTCGGCGGCCGGCGCGGACATCCCGGCGGCCGCCTGACGGATGCGCTCGTCGAGCTTGTCGGGCGAAACCGCGACGCCCGAAGCGGGCGCGAAACCGCGGCGCAACTGGATCAGGCGCGCATTGAGACGGGTGATGTGATCGGCGGAGGGATCGTGCGCGTAAGCATCGAGCAACAGATGGAGCAACGCGGCATAGGTGTGATCGACCCTAGCCTGCACGCCCTCCTGCTCTTCCACCAGGCGTGCGATCTGGTCATAGATGACGATACCCGAGGATGTGCGCTTCAGCCCGTCGAGCAGGCCCAGCATTTTTTTCGAAGCGGATGCGCGGTCCGTTTCGGATTCGTTCTGCGACAATTCCCCACCTCCTGTTTCCGCGACGGCGTTTCTAGTTATACACCGCCGACATGTACGGCGCGGGCACCGCCTCCCTGTGGAGGAGCCGCAGAAACAGCAAACTTATTTGAAGCTAGACGTCCATTTTTAGTTCAAACAACAATCTACCCGCCCGTATGCCAAATGACAACGCGCGCCACGCGGCGCGGCGGACAAGTCCACGCTTATCAAAGACTTACCTGAGACGATTAAAACAGGTTCAAGCCAAAATCAGCGCGAGGGGTGGGCGTTGCCGCGGCGTTTGCCGTGGTACGCTGCAATCGTTCTGACGATTTCCTGATATGGCAGCGCGTCCAGCGAGCCGTAGGCCGCCTGCGCCTGCTGCACCAGGGCGTGGATATTCTGCACCCGGACTGCTGCTGCTCCCTCTTCTGTCGCCATTTGCCGCTGCAGGCCGATCAAGCCGCCGAGCATGACTTTCATTTCCTTGCCGAACGGCAGGCCCGCGGAGGTATCGGTGACCTTGAGCACAAAGCGTGCCCGTTCGCGCAAATATACCAGGAGCGTGGCGCAGTTGTTGCGCGCGATGTCAGAACGGCATTCCACGCCCATTTGCTCGGCGATGGAAAAACGGGCGGCCATTTCACACTCGCACTGAACACTCAGGATGGCCTTCTCGAACGGGCAGCGGGCGTTGTCCATATTTACGGATAACCACCAATGAAGTATTGCAGGATAGCCGCGGAAATCACCCGTCGCACTATTGCTGATGATACTGGCGACTCAGGTCATGCACCGCGTCGACCACCACGGCCACCTTGTCGGGATTGACGTGCGGGTGGATGCCATGACCCAGATTGAAAACCAGGCCGTTCCCCTGGCCATAACTTGCCAGGATGGTGTCCACTTCGCGGCGGATGCGTTC
>DATICK010000072.1:0-9572 GCA_035456865.1 Sulfuricaulis sp. | reverse complement strand
TCGCCTTCCACCTTCCGGACTCTGATGTGCCGGACGCACAAATGCCGCGTGCGCAGGGGAGAGGCGGCATCGGCAAAGGGTCCGATGGACCCTTTGCCCGCCGAGCGGGCTTGCCAGGGGTGAGCCGCATGCGGCGAACGGGCGGACCATGGATGGTCCGCCCTGGACTTGCGAGCGAAGCTGGAAACGAAGCGTCGCAAGGCAAGCCCTGGAGTTTCTAGCGAAGCGGGACAGCGTGGCGATGAAACCGCAAGAGCGGCCGCGCTCAAATCGCGCCGCCTCCGTCACGCGATCCCCCATGAAGCTTCCTGGCGGTATCGGCTTCGCTGGCGTGCGTGCGACTCCCCGGCAATAACGGCGACAGCCACTTCCTGGCGATCGCGTGGGTTCTCATGATCGCACGGTCTTCGTCCCCGCCCTTGGCGACCAAATGCTTTTGAATTCCCGCGCGAACTTGAGAAAACTGCCAATCGGTTTCCGCCAGATCCCCGGCACGCACAGTCGCGACCAGGTTGCGTACCTCGAGGACGCGGGCGCGGGAAGTGACAGCTGGCTGGAGACGCGTGGATGATCTCCGCGTGTGGCGTCCTGGTCGATGCCGTCTAGAGATGCTTGATCTTTTCTCTCGGTCTTTCTGAACTAATGGGCAGCGTACTGTTAAAAATCATCACCGCCGAGTTACTTGACGGGGATCAAAGATTGGACAAAATGAAGGTCTTAAAATTTTGCCCAACATATTGATTTTACATGTTTAGAACACGGCAATAATCGCTCTCGGGGAGATTCGTAACTGTCTTATTTTGACAGTTTGACGCACATCAAAGTTAAGAAAGAATATTAGTATTTAATACTATACTTACATATTTTTAAGGATACAGATTATTGTCTTTCAAAGAATATGCGCCCGATTATAACGTTCAGACTCCAGCTGCAGTCTTAACACCAGCACAAGGGACTCTTCATGAAAAAGCAACACTCTCACTGGCACGCCGCGGCGCTATTCCTCGGCTGGCTAGTTTCTTTTGGCGTCCTCGTCATCAGCGGCATGGCAGCGGCAGCGACCAACTCCAGTACCGCCGACCATAGCAAGTTCAAGGAATTGCAGCAGACTTTCAAGACCGGTCCCGATGTCACCAAGGCCTGTCTGAAATGCCACACCGAGGCGGCCAAGCAAATCCAGAAGACCACGCACTGGACCTGGGAGTACCGCAACCCGGCGAATGGCCAGTTACTCGGGAAAAAACATCTCATCAACAACTTCTGCATCTCGGAAATGTCCAACGAGCCATTCTGCAATGCCTGCCACATAGGTTACGGCTGGAAAGACGACACATTCGACTTTACCAAGCAGGAAAACGTGGATTGCCTGGTATGTCACGACACCACTGGCGTCTACAAGAAAGCGCCCGGCATGGCCGGACACCCGGCTTACAAGCCTATAGAAAACCCGCCAGGTTCCGGCAAATTCATCCAGCCCGTTGACCTGAAAAAAGTGGCACAGGCCGTGGGCAAGACCAGTCGCGACACCTGCGGTGCCTGCCATTTCTTCGGCGGCGGCGGCGACGGCGTCAAGCACGGCGACTTGGACAGTTCGCTATCCTCCCCGGGTAAGGAACTCGATGTACACATGGATGCGGTGGGAAACGATTTCACCTGCGCCACTTGCCACATGACCACCGGCCACCAGGTTCCCGGCAGCCGCTATGCACCCACCGCGATGGATAAGATCGGTCCGCGCATGCGTGGCAAGCCGGACGCCGGAAACCCCACCACCTGCCAGGCCTGCCACGGCGACAGACCGCACCCGGTGAAAGCAGCCCAGCTGAACAACCACGGCGACAAGCTTAACGACCACGCCAGAATAATCGCCTGCGAGACCTGCCACATTCCGAGCTTCGCCCGCGGCGGTGTCGCCACCAAGATGTCATGGGACTGGTCGACCGCCGGCAAGCTGACGCCGGAAGGCAAGCCATTCGTGACGAAAGACGAGAAAGGCCATGTCATCTACGACTCGAGGAAGGGCGATTTCGTTCTAAGCGAGAATGTCTTGCCCGGGTACACCTGGTTCAACGGCACGGTAAAGTACACCCTGCTGACCGACAAGATTGAAATGATCGACGGCGTCATTCATATCAACAGCTTCGCGGGCAGCCCGGACGACGGCAAATCGATGATCTGGCCGGTCAAAGTGTTCCGCGGCTCGCAGCCGTATGATCCGGTCAACCAGACATTGGTCGTGCCGCACACGACCGGCTCGGACGACACCGGCTACTGGAAAAACTTCAACTGGGAAAAGGCCATCACCACCGGCATGGCCAGCGCCCACGCGCCATTCTCCGGCAAGATTGCATTCGCCAAAACCGTCATGTACTGGCCGATCGCCCACATGGTCGCGCCCAAGGCAGAGGCACTCTCCTGCCAGCAGTGCCACAGCGCGAACGGGCGGCTGAAGGATATCAAGGGCGTTTACATGCCGGGACGCGACGCCAGCAAGCTGCTCGACATGGCGGGCTGGACCGTCGCCCTGCTGGCCCTGATCGGCGTGCTGATCCATGGCGGCCTGCGCATCATCAACAGTAACAAGAAGGGATAAAATCATGACAGCCGAAAAAATATACATCTTCAAGCGCTTCGAGCGTTTCTGGCACTGGACTCAGGCCGCGCTGATCATCTTCATGTTGATCACCGGCTTCGAGATCCACGGCGTCTACAAGTTGTTCGGCTTCGGCAAAGCGGTCAGCCTGCACACCGTCGCTGCCTGGTCGCTGATCACCTTGTGGGTGTTCGCCATTTTCTGGCACTTCACCACCGGGGAATGGAAGCAGTACATCCCCACCATGGAGAAGGTCGATGCCATGCTCAAGTACTACCTCACCGGCATATTCACCAACGCGCCGCACCCGTTTCGCCAGACCACGCTGAGCAAGCACAATCCGTTGCAGCGCCTGGCCTACCTGGGAGTGAAGCTGATGATCAACCCGCTGATCTGGATCAGTGGGCTGCTCTATCTGTACTACGGTTCCTGGGGCATCCTGGGGTTGAGCGGTTTGTCGCTGCAATGGGTGGCGCTGGTGCACACCGGCGCCGCCTTCTTGATGCTAATCTTCATTATCGCTCACGTTTACCTGTCGACCACCGGCCACACGCCGCTGTCCCATTTCAAGGCGATGATCACCGGTTGGGAAGAAACACATTGAAAAGCCGCATGCATTGCGCCAGTAAATTGAAATTACCCGCCGTCGCCAACCGTCGGAGCGATTCGCGGCAAGCGGGTTCCATCATTTGTTAATTATTTTAAGGAGTCGCGCCATGAAGTTGCACAAGCCTCTCGTATCCGCCGTCTTGCTCTGCGTGCTCGGAGCCCCTTTCGCCGCCACCGCCGCCGATGGCGACTGGAAGCGCGGCCGGGTTTATTACCAGCTGGTCTGCACCGCCTGCCATAAAGAACCGGCCAGCGGAGGCAAGGCTATCGCCCCGACTTCCAAGACCAAGGCGGAATGGGCCGCCTACATTCAGGCCGACAAGCATGCCAAGGGCAAGGACTCGCTCAAGTACTACGTCAGCAAGGAATACCGCGACAAGATCAAGGCGACCAACAAGGCCGCCGCGAAATATGCCGACGTGCCTGACCAGGATCTGCTGAACGACATCAAGGCCTTTGTGACCAAAGGCGCCAAGGACGGCGACAGCCCAGCGAGCTGCAGCTGACACCGGCGGTCATGCCGTCATGAGATGCTAGGGGCCTTTCCCGCTGACACCGGCGGGAAAGGCCAAGCATGTTGCAGGCAACAAACTGGAGATTGGCAATGGCAATGAGCGGAGAAGGTGGCCGGCTCTGGCTGGCGGGTTTCAAGACGGATTACGAAAGTATTTTTGTCGAGGACTGGTCTCCCTATTTCGGTAGCATTCTCCTGGTCATGGTGATCATCGGCCTGATGATCAGTGGTCTGTTCTGGGGCGTGTTCGGCGGTCTCAAGTTGTGGGGCGACTGGTTCAACACCGCCATCGGCCTGGGACCGATCGTGGGCGTGCCGGAAAAACTCGACGGCCCGTTCATGCACCGTCTGTCGCTGATGAACATCACGCTGGTGATAGGTGCATTTTGCGCCGCGCTGCTGTCGGGTAAATTCTTCATCAGCCGCCCGCCCAAGCTGGAATATATCTGGGCCGCGCTCGGCGGCAGCTTCATGGGGCTGGGCGCCACACTCGCCGGCGGTTGCACCACCGGCGGTTTCTTTACACCGGTCATGCACTCTTCGCCAGCCGGCTGGGCAATGTGGGGCGGCCTGCTTCTGGGCGCCGTCATCGGCTTGAAACTGCTGTTGTGGACCCTCGACCATATCACGTGGGGCATGGCGGCGCCGCCGGTGCTGAAGCCGTCTCCCGGAATTCTCTCGATTTACCCGCTGCTCGGCCTGGGTGTGTTCGTGGGAATACTGGTCTGGAGCGCCCAATGGTATACCTCGGGTGACGAGAAACTGACAGTACGGGCCGTGATCATTCTCGCCGGCTTCGCCATGGGCTTCATCATGCACCGTTCGCGGCTGTGCTTTGCGCGGGCGTTCCGCGAACCGTTCATGACGGCCGAGGGAGAGATGACCAAGGCGGTCATCCTTGCTCTCGCCATCGGCATCCCGCTGGCCTCGCTGCTGTTTCAAACCAAGGTGATCGACCCCTATATCGCCATCCCCGCGGCGTTTTGGGCCGGCTCGCTGACCGGCGGCGTGCTGTTCGGCATCGGCATGATTTTCGCCGGCGGTTGCGCCTCGGGCTCTCTCTGGCGCATGGGCGAGGGCCACATCAAGTTGTGGGTGGCGGCCTTCTTCTTCGCCTGGATGGGCTCGACCGCCAGCGGGCTGCTGAAGCAAACCGGGCTGCTCGTCAAAGAGGTGACCCTGGAAGAAATCGAGGCGACAAAACTCGGCTATCAGGCCTACTTCCCGGTGATGCTCGACGGCTGGGGCTGGTCGCTGCTTGCCGGCGGCCTGTTCCTGCTGGTCTGGTACGTGCTGGTGCGCTACAACGAGTCCACCGAAAAATTCACGGTGCTCTGACCAAATCCCATTCTCAGGAGGTGCCATGAAAAACCAACACAGGATTCTGTCCGCGATTTTGTTTGCCGCCGTCGCGGCCGCGCCGCTGGCGTACTCCACCACCGCGGCAGCGGAGCAAGTTGCCGCGGCACCGGCGAAAGCAAACTACTACACCAAACTGGTCGACATCGATTTCGTCAAGAAATACGCCGTGATACCCGTGCGCGACGACGTCATGATCATCGACTCGCGCCCGGCGGCCCGCAAATACGACATCGGCCACATTCCCGGCGCGGTCAACATCCCGGACACCCAGTTCGACGAACTGGCACCCAAGATGCTGCCGCCGGACAAGTCGAAGCTGCTGATTTTCTATTGCGAAGGACCGGAATGCGGCCTCAGCCACAAAGGCGCCTTCAAGGCCGAAAAACTCGGTTACACCAATATCGTGGTGTACACGGAGGGCTATCCGGAATGGGCCAGGAAAGGCAACATGGGCGCCGTCAGCCCGGCCTTCGTGAAGAAGCAGCTCGACGCCAAGGCGCCAATGACACTGATTGACTCGCGACCCAAGGCGCGCAAGTACGACAAGGGTCATATTCCCGGCGCCATCAGCATTCCCGACAGCGAGTTCGACAAGCTGACCGGCAAGCTTCCCGCCGACAAGTCGGCGTCGCTGATTTTTTACTGCGAGGACCTGAGTTGCGTGCTGAGCCCGAAGTCGGCGGCCAAGGCGGTCGCGCTCGGCTACACCAACGTCATGACCATGCCGGTAGGTTACGTGGGATGGGAAAAGGCCTACGGCCCGGGACCCACCGCAGAAGGCGGCGCGGCGGCGGCTCCTCCAGGCGCAGCTGCGGCAGCCCCGGCAGGGAAAGGGCCGGAAATTGTCGAGGGGAAGGAGAAGGGGTCAATCACGGCGGCTTCGTTTGAGAAAATTCTGAAGGAAGCACCTGCCAGCATCTTGATAGTTGACGTGCGCGATCCACTCGAATTTGCCGCGGGCAGCTTCAAGAATGCGATCAATATCCCGGCTGACACGCTGAGCAAGAAAGTCGACACACTGCCGGCGGATAAACCGATCGTGTTTTTCTGCAGTACCGGCGCCCGCAGCGGCGAGGCTTACGACGTCGTCCGTCTGCTCAGGCCTGAACTGAAAGTTTACTTTCTCAATGACAAAGTAAAATTTGCCGAAAACGGCAGCTATACCATTACTGAATCAAAGTAAGAAATAATCCGGCCCCGAACAGGGCGGAACGGGCGGCCTCGGCCGTCCGTTCTTTTGCCGGGCCACTGGAAGACCCGCGCGTTCATCAAAGAAATTAATTCAGCTTACTTTCACCCTGATCAACTCAGCGCCCTGCGGATCGGTGACATGCACCGCGCAGGCAATGCAGGGATCGAAGCTGTGGATCGTGCGCAGAATCTCGATCGGCTGCCGGGGATCGTGCAGCCTGTGCCCCCTGAGTGCCGCTTCATACGGCCCTTCCTGCCCGTCCGCGTCGCGCGGGCCGGCGTTCCAGGTGCTCGGCACCACCGCCTGATAATTGTCGATTTTGCCATCCTTGATCACGATCCAGTGTGCCAGCGCGCCGCGCGGCGCCTCCATGTAGCCCACCCCTTTCGCCAGCTTCGGCCAGGTTGAGGGTTCCCATAATTTTACGTTGAAGGTCTTCACGTCACCGGCCTTGATGTTGGCCATGAGCTGGTTGTACCAGCCGAGCATGGCGTCACCAACGATCTTGGTTTCGAGCGTGCGCGCCGCGGTGCGTCCCAGCGTGGAGTAAAGCGCCTGCACCGGAATGTCCAGCTTCTTGAGCGTCATGGTGACAAGCTCCTGCGTCTGCGCATGGCCCTTGGCGTAGAGCATCAGCACCCGCGCGAGCGGGCCAACCTCCATGGCCTTGCCCTTCCAGCGCGGGGATTTCATCCATGAATAACTCTTGTCAGTATCGAGTCGATCGTACGGCGGCTTGGGACCGGTGTAATTCAACGTGGTCTCGCCAACGTAGGGATGCAGCCCCTTGTCTTTACCGCCACTGTAGTCATACCACGAGTGCGAGACATACTCCTGAATCTGATCTTCGGCATTGAGATCGACTTCGTGGATTTTCGACAGATCGCGATTGAGAATCACGCCGCCCGGCACCAGGAAGCTGTTCACGTCATTGGTGCCCTGACCCGGGAAATCGCCATAGGTCATGAAGTTGCCCACGCCTTCACCCTGCGTGCCCCAGTCCTTGTAGAAGCCGGCGATCGCGAGCGTGTCCGGGACGTACACCTGATCGACGAAGCTGCGCATGGAGTCGATGATGGATTTCACTTTCTGCAAGCCGACCACGTTGACCGCGGTGGCACCGGCGCCGCCGTGGTAATGCGGGCTCTTGCCCTTTCCCTGATGCTGCGGGTGCACGCTGATCGCGCTCGGCACGCCGCCCACCAGGAAATTGGGGTGCGGGTTCTTGCCGCCAAATATCGTGTGCAACTGCGCCACGTCGCGTTGCCAGCCCAGCGCATCCAGATAGTGCGTCACCGCCATGAGATTGGCCTCGGGCGGCAGCTTGTACGCCGGATGACCCCAGTAACCGTTTGCGAAGATGCCGAGCTGTCCGCTCTCGACGAAATCCCTGATCTTCTTCTGCATATCGGAGAAATAACCGGGAGAGGACTTGGGATAATTGCTGATGGACTGCGCCAGCGTCGAGGTCTGCTTCGGATCGGCCTTGAGCGCCGACACCACGTCCACCCAGTCGAGCGCGTGCAGGTGATAGAAATGCATCACGTGATCGTGCACGTACTGTGCGCCGATCATGAGGTTGCGAATCAGCTGGGCATTCGGCGGAATTTCGATTTTCAGCGCGTCTTCTACCGCGCGCACCGAAGCGATGCCGTGCACCAGTGTGCACACGCCGCAGATGCGCTGGGCAAACGCCCAGGCATCACGCGGGTCGCGACCGCGCAAAATGATCTCGATACCGCGCACCATCGTGCCGGCGCTCGAAGCCCGGGTAATGACACCGTTGGCGTCGGTCTGGGCCTCGATGCGCAGATGACCCTCGATGCGGGTGATGGGGTCGACGACGACGGTTTGTGTGCTCACGTTTTGTGTTCCCAGGGCCTCATCGAAACGGTTCGATCTCAGCGTTTGATGAATTCTTCAAGTATCCGGTACTGCTGCTCGGCTTCCCGGTTCTCCGTGCCCTGGCCGGTGGAGATGGCTTCGCAGGTGCGCGCCATGCGCGCCTGCATCGCCGCATTCCAGCCGATGTCGCGCGCGCGAGCGTCCGGCATGACGCAGGTCTCGGCGGCCTTGGCCACGAAGTGGCCGGCCTGCGCCCGCCAGTCGGCTTCGTGGCCGCACTGGGTATAACTGTCGACGCAGGCTGTCTTGACGGCATGGAAGGCGGCGGTCAGCTCGGCATCGCTGATGTCCACCCGCCTGGCGGCATTGATCGCGGCCGCCACGCGCGGATCATGGCACAGGGCGGCCACGCTCTCGACGAAGCGTGCCGCCACCTGCCGCTGCGCGGGTGTCGGCAGATTGTTGAGCACGGCCTTGAAATCGGCGTCGCTTCGAATTGTCATGGCGGGGGCTCCTTTGCCGGTCGGCTTTCGGTACCTGAACCGGCAAGATGCGCGGCAATCATTTCGGTGAGGCCGATCACCGGCAGCTTCATCTGGTAGTGCTCCAGAGCCTCCTCGATCACGATGCGGCAATTGGCACAGGCCGTGACCAGGGTCTGCACGTCGAGGTCATCGAGCTGCGCCTTCTTGCGCTTGAACGCCTGCAATTGCAGCGGCATGGCCTCGTCGATGGCGCTCACGCCACCACCGCCGCCGCAGCACCAGTTCATCTTGCCGGGGTCGCTCATCTCAACGTAGTTGCTGGCGACCATGTTGAGCAGATGGCGTTGCGGCTCGAGCACCCCGCCGCGGCGCACGATCTGGCACGGATCGTGAAAAGTGAGCCGCTGCGTCTCGAAGCCCTCGGTCTTGAGCAGGCCCTGGGTCCGAAACTCATCCAGAACTTCGAGGATGTGCTGCACGTTGAACGTGTACGGACGACCGACAAGATTCGGCCCCTCCCAGCGCAGCGCCGTGTAGGCGTGCCCGCATTCGGGGCTGATCACGGTCTTGACCTTGAGTTTCTCGGCGCCGTCGACGATTCGTAAGACCATAACCTTGGCCAGATCCGACACGCCGATCTGGACGCCACTGTTGGTCGCCTCGAACGCCTCGGAACACAGCGTCCAGGTCTTGCCGGCCTGCCTGAAGATGCGGGCGATCGCTTTGAGGTATTCCGGGAAATTGATGATCTCCATTGATGACAGCAGCGCCATGTACTCGGCGCCTTCCTTGTCGAGCGGGATCTCGATGCCGGTGTCCTCCTCGGCATGTTTCATCTGCGCCTTGACGGCCGGCAAGCGCAAACCCATCGGGCTGCCGATCTCGATGGAACGGGTGGTGGCGCCGATCAGTCCCGGCGGTGCATGGCCGGAGACGGCCATGCCTTCGCGGAACTTGCGGATCATGTAAGTG
>DATICK010000071.1:0-4679 GCA_035456865.1 Sulfuricaulis sp. | reverse complement strand
GACCTCGCTGCTCGACTATATCCGCAAGGCCAAGGTGGCCTCCGGCGAAGCCGGCGGCATCACCCAGCACATCGGCGCTTACCACGTGGAAACGCCCAAAGGCGTGGTGACCTTTCTGGACACGCCCGGCCACGAGGCGTTCACCGCCATGCGCGCCCGCGGCGCCAAGGCCACCGACATCGTGATCCTGGTGGTGGCGGCCGATGACGGCGTCATGCCGCAGACGATCGAAGCGGTGCACCACGCGCGCAACGCCAAGGTGCCGCTGGTGGTCGCGGTGAACAAGATCGACAAGCCCGAGGCGCAGCCCGAACGCGTGCGTCAGGAACTCACCAAGCACGAAGTCGTCGCTGAAGAATGGGGCGGCAACGAAATCTTTGTGAACGTCTCCGCCAAGACCGGCGAAGGCATCGACAAGCTGCTCGAATCCGTGCTGCTGACGGCCGAGGTGCTGGAGCTGAAAGCTCCCAAGACTGGCCCCGCCGCGGGTCTGGTGGTGGAGGCGCGCCTCGACAAAGGCCGCGGCCCGGTGGTCACGGTGTTGGTGCAGCGCGGTACCCTGCGCAAGGGCGATGTAATACTTGCCGGGCGCGAGTTCGGGCGCGTGCGCGCCATGAGCGATGAAAAAGGCCGTTCGGTGAAAGAAGCCGGACCGTCCATCCCCGTGGAAGTCCAGGGACTTTCCGGTGTGCCGAACGCGGGCGAGGAAGTCATGGTGGTGGAGTCCGAGCGCAAGGCGCGCGAGATCGCGCTTTACCGCCAGGGCAAGTTCAAGGACGTGCAGCTCGCGCGCCAACAGGCGGCGAAGCTGTCCGACGTGTTCGAGCAGTTGAAAGAGAGCGAAGAGGCCAAGCCGCTCAACCTCATCATCAAGGCGGACGTGCAGGGCTCGATCGAAGCGCTCACCGTCTCGCTCGAAAAGCTCTCCACCCCCGAGGTCAGGGTCAAGGTGATCCACGGCATGGTCGGCGGCATCACCGAATCCGACGTGAACCTCGCCGTGGCGTCCAACGCGATCATTATCGGTTTCAATGTCCGCGCCGACGCTACGGCGCGCAAGCTGATCGAGCATCAAGGGGTGGACGTTCACTACTACAACGTCATTTATACCGCCGTGGACGAGGTCAAGGCCGCGATGAGCGGAATGCTCAAGCCCCAGTTCAAGGAACAGTTGCTGGGTCTGGCCGAGGTACGCGATGTGTTCCGTTCGCCGAAGATGGGCGCGGTCGCCGGCTGCTACGTGGTCGAAGGCGTGGTGCGGCGCAACCGTCCGATCCGCGTGCTGCGCGACAACGTGGTGATCTTCGAGGGCGAACTCGAATCCCTGCGCCGCTTCAAGGACGACGCCGGCGAAGTGAAGGCCGGGCTCGAGTGCGGCATCGCGGTCAAGAATTACAACGACGTGAAGGTGGGCGATCACATCGAAGTGTACGAAAAGGTCGAGGTCGCCCGGACGTTGTAACCAGCCTCCCAGCCAGGCCGCGGAAACGCGGCGGGGTACCATCATGCAGAAAGATTCCAATCGCCCGCGACGCGTCGCGGAACTCATCAAACGCGAGCTGGCCATGCTGATCCCGCGCGAGCTCGACGATCCGCACGCGCACGAAATCACGATTACGGGCGCGGAAGTGTCGCGCGACATGTCATCCGCGCGGATTTACTTTTCGCTGCTGAGCGGTTCGGTCGAGGCGAAGCAGGCGACCAAGTCGCTCAACCGCGCCGCCGGTTTCCTGCGCCACGCGCTCATGGGGCGTGTGTCGTTGCGCACCGTGCCGGCGCTGCGGTTTTATTTCGACGAATCCGTGGAGCGCGGCGCGCGAATCGACAGCCTGATCGATCAGGCGATAGCCGAAGACAAGACTCACAAGGATTAATCGTGCGTGCACGCCGTAACTGTTCCCCCGTCAACGGGGTGTTGCTGCTCGACAAGCCCGTCGGGTTGACCTCGAATCAGGCGCTGCAGACCGTGAAGCGGCTGCTCAATGCCTGCAAGGCCGGACACACGGGCAGTCTCGATCCCATCGCCACGGGGCTGCTGCCGCTTTTTTTCGGCGAAGCCACCAAGCTGACACAGTTTCTGCTGAACGCGGACAAGCGTTACTGGACTGTGATCAGGCTGGGCGTGAGCACCACGACCTTCGACAGCGAGGGCGAGGCGACCGCCACCCGGCCCGTCACCGTCGGTTTGCGCGATATCGAAAGGGCCTTGCTCCGGTTCCAGGGCGAGATCGAGCAGATACCACCCATGTATTCGGCGATCAAGCACAACGGCGAGGCGCTGTACAAGCTGGCGCGCGCCGGCGTGGAAGTCGAGCGCGAGCCGCGACCCGTGACCATATATGAGATCAGGGCACTCGGATTTCAGGACGATCTGCTGACGCTGGAAATCGCCTGCTCCAAAGGCACTTACATCCGCACCCTGGCGCACGATTTGGGCGGAATCCTGGGTTGCGGAGCGCACGTGGTGCAACTGCGCCGCCTCGCGATCGGTGACGTGTCGATCGACAAGGCGGTCACGCTGGATCGGCTGGAGGCGCTGGCAAGCCCGGAGGAACGTGCGCAACTGCTGCAACCGGTGGACAGCGTGTTGCATGCGGTGCCGGACGTGCACCTGACATCGCTTGCGGCCCATTATCTGAAGCAGGGACAGTCGGTAACGGCGCGTCACGGTCTGGCGCCCGGCTGGGTGCGCTTATACGAAGGCGACAGCCGATTTCTGGGCATGGGGCAGGTGCTGGACGATGGTCAGGTGGCCCCGCGCCGTTTATTGGCGCTCACTGAAAGCCCCTGAAAGAGCATTGTTTTACGCGGTCCGTCCGGCGCGTTCGGACCGGTAGATTGCGGTTGAGGCGGGGTGCCCCCGCAGGTAGAATACGCGCCCTCCGAAGCGTAACTGACAGCAAATTGAGGTAAATATTAATGACCGTCCCCCGCGAGACCAAGGCCAAGGTCATGCAGGAATACCAGACTCACAATGGAGACACCGGTTCGCCGGAGGTCCAGGTTGCCCTGCTGTCCACCCAAATCGACGAATTATCCGCCCACTTTCAGACGCATCCGAAAGATCACCATTCGCGCATCGGTCTTCTGAAGATGGTCAACAAGCGCCGCCAGCTGCTCGAGTATCTGAAGAACACCGACGGCGACCGCTACCGCGCGCTCATCGAGCGGCTCGGCCTGCGCAAGTAACGAAGCACATCGAGGACATAGTCTTGGCAAAAATTACCAAATCATTTCAATACGGCAGTCACACCGTCACCCTGGAAACCGGCGAGATCGCCCGACAGGCCAGCGGTGCGTGTCTGGCCAGCATGGGCGAAACCGTTGTACTCGCGACCGCGGTGACGATGAAGGAACCGATGCCGGGCAAGGATTTCTTCCCCATGACGGTGGACTATCAGGAAAAAACCTTCGCCGCCGGCCGCATCCCGGGCGGGTTCTTCAAACGCGAAGGCCGCCCCTCGGAGAAGGAAATTCTCACCTCGCGCCTCATCGACCGTCCCATCCGCCCGCTGTTTCCCGAAGGTTTCACCAACGAAGTCCAGATCATCGCCACCGTGATCTCGGTGGATCCGGACATCGATCCGGATATCGTTTCCATGATCGGCGCCTCCGCGGCGCTCAAGCTCTCGGGCGCACCGTTCAACGGCCCCATCGGCGCCGCGCGCGTGGGCTACAAGGACGGCAAGTACCTGCTCAATCCGGGCAACAAGGAACTCGTCGACTCGCAGCTCAACCTCGTCGTCGCCGGCACCGCCAAGGCCGTCCTCATGGTGGAATCCGAAGCCAGGGAACTGCCGGAAGAGACCATGCTCGGCGCCGTCATGTTCGGTCACGAACAGATGCAGGCCGCGATCCACGCGATCAACGAACTCGTGCGCGAAGCCGGCGTGCAACCCTGGGCCTGGGAACCGCCAGTCGAGGACACCACGCTCAAGCACAGCTTGCAGACGGAATTCGGCTCACTCATCGCCGAGGGCTATCGTATTAAAGAGAAGGGCGCCCGTCAGGACCGCATGGCCGAGATCCGCGAGATGGCGGTCGGCAAACATGCCGCCGAAGGCGCACCCGCGGGCACGAAGGAAAAGGTGCAGAAGATCATCGGTGACATCGAATACCGCACCGTTCGCGATCAGATTCTGTCGGGTGAACCGCGCATCGACGGACGTAACACGCGCACCGTGCGTCCCATCACCATCCGCACCGGCGTGCTGCCGCGTACCCACGGCTCGGCGCTGTTCACGCGCGGTGAGACCCAGGCGCTGGTCGTGACCACGCTCGGCACCGGGCGCGACGCGCAGATCATCGACGCGCTGGAAGGCGAACGCAAAGAACCGTTCATGCTGCATTACAACTTCCCGCCGTACTCGGTGGGTGAAGTCGGCCGCGTCGGCAGCCCCAAGCGCCGCGAGGTCGGTCACGGGCGTCTGGCCAAGCGCGCCATCATTGCCGTTCTGCCGGACATGGCGGTGTATCCCTATGTGCTGCGCGTCGTATCTGAAATCACCGAGTCCAACGGCTCCAGCTCCATGGCCAGCGTCTGCGGCGCTTCGCTGTCGATGATGGACGCCGGCGTGCCAATCAAGGCGCCGGTGGCCGGCGTTGCCATGGGCCTCATCAAGGAAGACAAGCGCTTCGCAGTGCTCACCGACATCATCGGCGACGAGGACCACCTCGGC
>DATICK010000070.1:0-4412 GCA_035456865.1 Sulfuricaulis sp. | reverse complement strand
CAAAGAAGTATCCCGACATAAAACGGGAAGTAGCCTGCCTGCGGGCCATCGTCGGCCCAGCCGGCCCCGACGCGCTGGCTGTCGAAAATCACCACCAGGCCGAGTCCAAAGATGATCGCGGCCACTACGATTTCCACCGTCTTCGTGGAAACACCGTGGTGGCTTCCGTCTTCGGTATGATCGTTATCGTGCATTCCCAACTCCTCAGTCGGCCATCACGCGCCGTGCTGCGCCGGCAAAAAACAGGGTGAAGACCAGGTTACGATCTTCACCCCGTTCTGTCGGTTGCCAGATGCAAATGCCGCGGCCCGCGTGACAACGGGCCCCGCACTACTTGGCGAGAAACCCGGCATCCTTCATCAATGTTTTATGCGTATCCTCAGCCTTCTGCACCCAGTCGGCGTATTCCTTGCCACTCATGAAACTCTGGTTGAACGCGCCCTTTTCCATGAACTCTTTCCATTCCGGCAGCTCGCGCATTTTCTTGAACAGATTGACGTAGAAGCCCACCTGATCCTGAGTGACGCCACCGGGCATGAAGACTCCGCGCAGCATCAGGTAATCGACATCCACGCCCGATTCCTTGCAGGTGGGGATATCGTGCCACGACATGGTGTCGGTGACCTTTTCCATGTACGGCATGCGTTGATTGTCGAACACGCACAGCGGACGCAGCTTGCCGGCACGCCAGTGGGCCACGGCCTCGATCGGATTGTTCACGGTGGAGTCGACATGGTTGCCAACCAGCTGCACCGCCACGTCGCCGCCACCCTTGAACGGCACGTAGGTGAATTTCTTGCCGGTAAACTTGTCGAGCGCGACCGTGATGATCTGGTCTTCCTGCTTCGAGCCGGTGCCCGCCATCTTGAACTGGTTATCATTGCCGGCCTTCACCGCGGCCAGGTAGTCCTTGGCGGTCTTGTACGGCGAGTCGGCATTGACCCAGAGCACAAACTCGTCGAGTGCCAGCATCGATACCGGCGTGAGGTCTTTCCAGTTGAACGGAATGCCGGTCGCGAGCGGGGTCGTGAACAGGTTGCTCAGGGTGATAATGATCTTGTGCGGATCGCCCTTGCTGTCCTTGACGTAGAGAAAACCCTCGCCGCCGGCGCCGCCCGACTTGTTCACCACCACCATCGGCTGCTTCATCAGATTATGCTTCGCGACCAGGCCCTGGGCAAAGCGCGCCATCTGGTCGGCGCCGCCACCGGTACCGGCGGGAATGATAAATTCAACCGGCTTGGTGGGCTCCCACGCCAGGACCGATACCGGAGTTGACAATCCCAGCATGGCCATGCCGGCGACAGCCGACCTGACAAAAGTGTTACGCAGTTTTCTTGCAGTAGTGTGTTGCATTAAGCCTCCTAGTCCATTATGTACGAAGATTATATCGTCGTTATTTTTCGCCGCATCCACACGGCAAACATCCGCGGTAATACAAAATCCGAGGACGATTACCTGGCGGCAGGAACCTGGCTCATCCGGAATCTTCCGGCGATCTGGTTGAACAAGGGATAAATTATTGTCGCCTATCCAGGTTCCCGGTACTCAATGTAACGGGGGAAGTCGCGCAACTCAAGAACATTGAGTGCACCAATGAAATGTATTTTACCTGGTGAAAATGGTGATGTGCCGGTCGTGGCCGAACGGAAACAGTCGAAGAATCGTGGCCCGGGTACAGCGTAAACCCCGGTGCATCGCACTAAATGTTTAAAGCGGAACCGGCGAACGGCCGGGGGTTTCGATCACGCCCGTGCCCGCGCTATTTTTCGAAAAGAGTAAGAAAGTCTGGTCCTGAGCACTGCGCGCAACGCGGATTGTTTGTGGGAGGGAAACACGGTTCCGGCCAGGGAGTCGCGCAGAACCACCCAAGCCCCCCACACAAGCCCGGCTACGCTGATGACTTCGCCCAAGAAAAACAGATTATCTAATAGAAGCTTCATGATCATGCCTTGAAGAATTAAACATTCAGGATATCCCCGCACCACATCTATATAGATGATATGCGGGCCCGATGAATTAGTTGCAAAGACTATACCAAGTATGGCGATAACAACTCATTGATTTTCGTCAAGTTTTTTGGGGAATTTGAATTTGAATTGTCGTTTACCGGCAAAATCCGCCGGATAGTCGCACTCAGGCCGGGTATCTAAAGATTCAGCGGGGGGGTGCTAGCGTCCACTACCTCGATCCAATGGCGCACCGGCAGTGCCGTCCCGGTTTGGATATGCGCAAGACAGCCAATATTAGCCGTGACGATGGTGTCGGGCCTGCCGGACTCGAGTGCGGTCACCTTGTTTCTGAGCAACCGCTGCGACAGATGCTTTTGCAGAATCGAATAGGTTCCCGCTGAGCCGCAGCAGAGATGCGCATCCGGCACCGCAACCAGCGTAAAGCCGGCGTTGCGCAGGATTTTTTCTACCACCCCGTCCAGCTTCTGCGCGTGTTGCAGCGAGCACGGGCTATGGAAGGCGACCTTGGATCCCGGCTTCACGCCGCGCCCGAGCTTCGACAGGTCCTCGTTCATCAGAATTTCGCTGATGTCTTTGGTCAGATCGGATATACGCCTGGCTCTGGCGGCATAAGCGGGGTCATGCTCGAGCAGATGAAAGTATTCTTTCACGTGCGAGCCGCAACCGCTCGCGGTCATGACAATGGCCTCGACGCCGGATTCGATATACGGCCACCAGGCGTCGATGTTGCGGCGAGCGAATTCGAGGCCCTGCTCCTTGCCCGAGGTGTGGTGGCTCGCCGCGCCGCAACAGACGGCGCCGGATGCCGCGATCAGACGTATGCCGAGCCGATCCAGGATGCGCGCGGCGGCGGCATTGATGTTCGGCGAAATCGCGGGCTGAGCGCAGCCTTCGAGCACAAGCATCTGACGCGCGTGCGCCGTCGTTGGCCACGGGGCCGCTGTCTGGCGTGGGGGCACGGAACGCTTCAGGAAGGACGGCAGCAACGGACGGAACAGTTGTCCCAGCCGCAGCAACGGCGTGAAACGCGCTGGATAAGGAATAATGGCCCGCAACATCCAGCGTGTCATCCGGTCGAGCCGGGTTCGTTCTATTCTCTGTTCGGCAATATCGCGGCCGACATCCAGCAGCTTGTGATACTGCACACCCGAGGGACAGGTGGTCTCGCAATTTCGGCAGGTGAGGCAGCGGTCGAGATGCGTCAGCGTGTGGCGCGTGACGGCCGCGCCTTCGAGCATCTGCTTGATGAGGTAGATACGCCCGCGCGGGCCGTCGAGTTCGTCGCCGAGCAACTGGTAGGTCGGACAGGTGGCATTGCACATGCCGCAATGCACGCAGGTGCGCAGGACGGCATCGGCCTCGATGCCCTGCGGTGTGTGACGGATGGAGCTGGCTAGGGCTGTCTGCATGGTGCGCGTGTGGCTTCGGCCTGCCTGATGCGAATGCAGCCACCACGATACCCTAAATCACGGTGGAAGTTCTATTCCATCCGGTGTGGCTTATTTGATTTCGTGCTTGGCCAGCATTTCCAGCGCACGCACCATGGCCGAATGGTCCCAGGCGCTTCCGCCATTCGCGGCGCAGGCGTTGAACAGCTCCTGGCAGGTGGCCGTGTTCGGCAAACTGATCTGGAGTGCGCGTGCGCCAGACAAGGCCAGGTTCAGGTCCTTCTGGTGCAGTTCGATGCGGAAGCCGGGATCGAAGGTGCGCTTGATCATGCGCTCGCCGTGCACTTCCAGGATTTTCGACGAGGCAAATCCGCCCATGAGAGCCTGGCGCACCTTGGCCGGATCGGCGCCGGCCTTGGAGGCGAACAGCAGCGCTTCGCCCACCGCTTCGATGGTCAACGCGACAATGATCTGGTTGGCCACTTTGCAGGTCTGGCCGTCACCGTTGCCGCCCACCAGCGTAATGTTCTTGCCCATCAGCTCGAACAACGGTTTGACCTTGTCGAAGGTCGGCTGATTGCCGCCGCACATGATGGTCAGCGTGGCGTTCTTGGCGCCGACTTCGCCGCCGGACACTGGCGCGTCTATGTATTCGCAACCGAGCTGGTTGATCTTGGTGGCGAATTTCTTGGTTTCGAGCGGCGCGATCGAACTCATGTCCACCACGATCTTGCCTTTGGAGAGACCTTCGGCCACGCCGTCCTTGCCGAACAGGGCGGCATCGACGTGCGGGGTGTCCGGCACCATGGTGATTATGATTTCAGCGTTCTGCGCGACCTCCTTCGAATTCTTGCAGGCGATGCCCTTGTCGCCGATCAGATCCGGAGGAATGCTGGGGATGCTGTAGAGATAGAGTGTGTGGCCGCCCTTCATCAGGTTATGGGCCATGGGGCGACCCATGATTCCGAGACCGACAAATCCGATTTTCATGACAGTTCTCCTAATAGATTATTTTTGCGACAGATACGCCGCGGCCCAACCGAGTCCCGCG
>DATICK010000069.1:0-2186 GCA_035456865.1 Sulfuricaulis sp. | reverse complement strand
CAAAACGAGGGCATCACACTCACGCCGAAGCACTGGGATCTTATCGAGTACCTGCGCGATTGTTACTTCAATCATAACGGCGAGCAGCCCAATACCCGCACGATCGTGAAGGCCATGGCGGACAAGTGGGGCACCAACGTCATTCAGAAAGACGTTTACGATCTGTTCCCCAAAGATCCGAGCAAGCAGGGCGGTCGAGTGGCCGGTCTTCCGGAGTCACGCCGCAAGGGTGGTTATTAAGGAATTCGGTTATCGCGATACAAGTTGCGGGGCTGTATGAGGCGCGCTTCGCGCCTTTTCAAAAGCGTGCCTGAATCCTGTATCTTGTATCCATGATTCTTACCACCCTCGTCAACACCGAGACGCTGTCTCGGCATCTTGACGACCCGCGCTGGGTCGTCATGGATTGCCGTTTTGTCTTGACCGATCCCGATGCCGGCCAGCGTGCTTATGCCGCCGGACATATCCCCGGGGCGCGTTATGCTCATCTTGATAACGATTTGTGCTCGCCAGTAACGCCCGCGAGTGGACGCCATCCGCTTCCATATCCTCATGTATTGGCGGAAAAACTCGGGCGCTGGGGCATCGACAAATCCAGCCAGGTCGTGGTGTACGATGATACCTTTGGCGCCATGGCAGCGCGCTTGTGGTGGCTGTTGCGCTGGCTGGGGCATGAAGCAGTCGCGTTGCTCGACGGTGGATTTCCCAAATGGCAGCGCGAAGGACGGCCTGTTACCCAGGAATTGCCCATGATTCAGGCAACGCAATTTCACCCGACGATCAACAACGCCATGTGGGTGGATGCCGATTACGTGGAGCAAATGCATGCGCGGAAAGACGGTGTGCTGATCGATGCGCGCGCGGATGTACGATTCCGCGGCGATGTCGAACCGCTCGACAAGGTCGCCGGCCACATTCCCGGCGCAATCAATATTCCTTACGAAGACAATCTCGACTTTAATGGCGAATTCATGTCAGATGAAGCATTGCGCGAACTTTACCTGGCCGCGATGAACCATGTCGCGCCCGACCAGGTCGTGCAGATGTGCGGCTCGGGCGTGACCGCCTGCCACAATATTCTGGCGATGGAACATGCCGGACTGGCGGGTTCGAAATTGTACGCCGGCAGCTGGAGCGAGTGGATCACGGACGCCAGCCATCCGGTGGCAAAAGGTGAATAAACAGGTTTACAGGATTTTTGAAATTGAAATTAATGCCTTGATCCTCTCTTTATCATTTATTTCATGCCGTGGAGTCGGTTACGAACGATGAAACGAGTTGACGATTTCCGGTTACGCCTCGGCAAGAAGGAACTGATCCCCATCATGACCGGCGGGATGGGCGTCGATATTTCCACTGCGGAACTGTCGCTGGTGGCGGCGCGGCTCGGCGGCATCGGCCACATCTCGGACGCCATGGTCCCCACTGTTTCCGACCGGCGCTTCAAGACTGGCTTCGTGAAGGAAAAGCAGAAGAAGTACAAATACAACGTCGCCAACCGCGACAAGTCGGTGGTGCAGTTCGATCTCGTGCGACTGGCCGAGGCGACCAAAATGCACGTGGGCCGGACTATGGAAGCGAAGAAAGGTGACGGCCTGATCTTCATCAACACCATGGAAAAGCTCACGATGGGCAGCCCGCGCGACACATTGCGTGTGCGCCTGTCCGCCGCGATGGACGGCGGTATCGACGGCATCACGCTGAGCGCGGGTCTGCATCTAGGGTCGCTCGCGCTGATCGAAGACCATCCGCGCTTTCGCGACGTGAAATTCGGCATCATTGTCTCGTCGCTGCGCGCCCTGACGCTGTTCCTGCGCAAGAGCGCGCGCCTCAACCGCCTGCCGGATTACATCATCGTGGAGGGCCCGCTGGCAGGAGGGCACCTCGGCTTCGGCATGGACTGGGTGCAGTACGATCTCAAGACCATCGTCGACGAGATTCACCGGTATCTCAAACAGGAAAACCTGAATATTCCGCTCATTCCGGCGGGCGGTATCTTCACCGGCACCGATGCCGTGGAGTTCCTGGAAGCAGGCGCGGCGGCTGTGCAGGTGGCGACACGCTTCACCGTGACCAGGGAGTGCGGCCTGCCGGACAAGGTGAAGCAGGAGTACTTCAGGGCCAACGAGGAGGATATCGAGGTCAACCTGATCTCGCCCACGGGCTATCCCATGCGTATGCTGAAG
>DATICK010000068.1:0-14190 GCA_035456865.1 Sulfuricaulis sp. | reverse complement strand
GCTCATGCTGGCGAGCCAGAACTACCGTTTCAGCCCCGAGGGCGAGAAGGCCTTCGCCGAATACATCCCGCTGCGCATGAAGCTCGCGCACTTCGCCAACGCGCGCTCGATCCGCAACGCGCTCGACCGCGCCCGGTTGCGCCAGGCCAATCGCCTGTTCGCCGGCAAGAGCCGCAAACTCACCCGGCTCGATCTCATCACGCTCGAGCCGGATGACATTCGGGTGAGCCGCGTGTTCAAGGAAGGCCAGCCCGACGGTGAGGCTGGCTGAGTGCCGGGCGACGCTGCAAAGAAGCCTTGATGCACTTTTAGACAGATCGGGAGGAATCATGCCACAGGTGGATATGCGCGATATGCTGAACCATGCCTACCGAAACGGTTACGCGGTGGGCGGGTTCGATCTGGTGAGCCTCGATTTTCTTGAGGGTATCCTCGAGGCCGCGGAGCATTGCCGCTCGCCGGTGATCCTGAGCCTGGCCGAATCTCACTTCGGGCACTACGACTTCGAGCTCGCCATGGCCGCCACTGAAAAAGCGGCGCGGCGCGCCGACGTGCCGGTCGCCATCCACCTCGACCATGGCGCTACGCACGAATCCGCGGTGCGCGCCATCAACCTCGGCTGCAACGGCGTGATGGTCGATGCCTCGCACGAATCCTTCCCGGTCAACGTGGCGCAGACGCGGCGCGTGGTCGAGATGGCGCACGCCTGCGGCGTGGCGGTCGAGGGCGAGCTGGGCTATGTCGCGGGCGTGGAAGGCGAGGACGCCGCCAAACACCCGGGCGAGAACCAATACACCTCGGTGGAGGAGGCCAAGGCCTACGTGGCGCGCACCGGCGTGGATTGTCTCGCGGTTTCCATCGGCACGGTACATGGACGTTTGCGCGGCAAGCCCAAACTGGATTTCGAGCGCCTAAAGCGCCTCATCGACGTGGTGAAAATCCCACTGGTGATCCACGGCGGCACCGGTCTGGCCGACGAGCAATATCGCAAGCTCATCTCCCACGGTGTCGCCAAGATCAACTACTACACCGCTCTCGCTGACGCCGCCGGCAACCGCATCCGCGCCAACGCCCGCGCCGACAGCCGCAGCGGCTATACCGGGCTGGTGAAGGGCGTTCGGGAAAGCATCCGCGAGGAAGTCGAGCGTATCATGCGTTTATGGGGTTCCGCTGGGCGGGCCGCCGAAGTGCTGGTGCAATGCCAGGCATGGCAGCCGGTCGAGCACGTCATCATTTACAACGTCGAGCATGTCCCGGACGCGCAGGTCGAGGCCATGATGGCGCGCGGCCGTGAAATGCTGGCCACGATCCCCGGGGTGCGGCGGGTTGTCACGGGCTGGGCCGTGGCTGACAAGCCGCGTTATCGCTTCTGCTGGCTGATCGAGTTCGCGCACCGCGCCGTGATAGATTCCTATCGTGAGCATCCGTTGCACAGGCAGTTCGCCGACAACCTGTTCCGGCCGATCGCCGTTGACCGGGTGTCGGCGGATTTCGAGCACGTGGATGCCATGCCTTCCGTGCCCGTCAGCCGGGCCCGGGAAAGCGCCACCGGCTGAATCCTTCCCGTAACTGATCCCGCCATGATGAGTGCCGGCATCCGCCAGGATGCCGTCTGCCTGCCTGCCACTATTCGTCCCCGATGGCCGAATCGTGGAACATCAGTAGCCCCAATTATGCAGCGGGAATGCGGGTTTTCACGCAATAGCCCGATTTTCATGTAGGTTCATCCTTTCCGTAGTAACTGTCTGAACGGTATGGTTTTTGCATAATTTAGGGATAGGCGCCGGCGGTGGATCGGGGCAGGGACCGGCAGCGAATACAGAATCGCATGATGAACAAGATAGACACGCAAGATTTGAGGATCGGGATGTATGTCTGCGAGCTCGACAGGCCGTGGCGCGAGACGCCGTTCCTGTTTCAGGGATTTGAGATTCGCACCGAAGAAGAACTGAAAACATTACAGCAATACTGCCGCACGGTTTACATCACGACGTCCGAATCTCATACGCCTTCGCGCAACGCGCCGGCTTCACGCCCCGTACCGCCCAAGCCGCCCCTGTCCGCGGATCCCGCGAAGCTGCGCGCCTCTCTGCTGTATCAGGACATGCTGAAGATCAACAATCATCCCGGCGGACGTTCGGTCTACGCGGACGAGACCACGCTTGAAGAAGAGGTTTCGCTCGTCAAGGAAACCTTTGCCGAGGCCTCCGCGATGGTGCAGGAGATAATGTGGCAGGCCAAGTTCGGGAAGAGTCTCGATGTCCCCGGCATGCGCAAAGTGGTCGGCAATATGATCAAAAGCGTGCTGCGCAATCCGGATGCGTTGACCTGTTTCACGCAGCTCAAGAAAAAGGACGAATACACCGCGCAGCACAGCCTGCGCTCATCGATTCTTGCCCTCGTGTTCGGGCGTCAGCTGGGATTGTCCCAGGAAGAGCTGGAATTGCTCGGTCTGGGTGCGTTGTTGTGCGACATCGGCAAGATGAAGATACCCAGCGAAGTTCTCAATCGTCCCGCGCCGCTCGCGCCGGATGAAATCGGCGTCATACGGATGCACGTGCCGTGGGGCGTCGAAATTCTCGAGAAAACGAACCAGATTCCTTACGCAGCCATTGAAATCGCGCGCCGCCATCACGAACGTTTCGATGGCAGCGGCTATCTGGAAAAACTCAGTGGCGACGCCATCGGTCAGTTCGGCATGATCGCGGGTATCGTGGACCACTACGACGCCGTTACAAGCGACCGTCCGTTCCGCGCCGGCGTCACGGCCCATACGGCCCTGAAGAAAATGTACGAATGGCGCGGTACGCTGTTCCAGCCGGGCCTCGTGGAGAAATTTATCCAGTGCATGGGCATTTATCCCATCGGCAGCGTCGTCGAACTGAATACCGGTGAAATCGGCGTCGTCGCGGCGCTGAACCGCATGCAGCGTCTCAAACCGCGCGTGGCGCTTGCCTTGCGCGCCGACAAAACGCCATATCTCGAAATGCCGGTCGTGAACCTCGTCGGTCGCACCACCCCCCAAGGGCGGCCGTGCGAGATCGAGCGCGTTCTCGAACCCGACGTCTGCGACATCGATCCCACACCCTATCTCCCGCTCCCGATTGCGATCTGAGGCTGTTGTCTTGATAGCCTGACGATCCGTTCACAACGGGCAATCTTCGCTCGATGATGGGATAATGTTTGCATGGAATCTGACAATGCTTTGGGCCCTGTCGCCGGTGCCGTTGCCTCCTTGACGCCCATAACTCCCTCCTGCAAGCTTCACGCAAAATCCGGATATTGATTCACGCGCCATTATGAGTGTCGGCACACCGCTGATGTGGACGCTGTTCGCGGCCTTTGTTCTGGTCGCGCTCGTGGTCGATTTCCTCGCCATGAACAAGCAGGGCGCCCACAAGGTCACGATGGGCGAGGCCGCGACGTGGTCGGTGGTCTGGGTCGCCGTGTCGTTCGTGTTCATGGCCCTGCTGTGGTGGTATCTCGGCGGCATGGGCAGCGACGAGGCGGCCCGAAGCATGGCCAACGTCAAGGCACTCGAGTTCGTCACTGGCTACCTGGTCGAGAAGGCGCTGGCGGTGGACAACATCTTCGTGTTCCTGATGGTGTTCACGTACTTCGCAGTGCCGGAGGAATTCCAGAAGCGCGTGCTGATGTTCGGCATCCTCGGCGCGCTGATATTGCGCGCGGCGATGATCCTGGCCGGCGCCTGGTTGATCGTACGCTTCAGCTGGGTGCTGTACCTGTTCGGTGCGTTCCTGGTGTTCACCGGCGTCAAGATGTGGTGGGCCGCCGGGCAGGAGCCGGACCTGGAGTCGAACCCGGCGCTGAAATGGATCCGCAAGCACATGCGCATCGCGCCGGGCTTCGACGGCGAGAAATTCTTCACCGTCGTCAACGGCGCGAAGCTAGCCACGCCGCTGTTCGTGGTGATCCTGCTGATCGGCATCGTCGATATCGTGTTCGCCGTGGATTCCATCCCGGCGATTTTCGCGATAACGACCGATCCGTTCATCGTCCTGACGTCGAATGTTTTCGCCATCCTTGGCCTGCGCGCGATGTACTTCCTGCTCGCCGGCCTGCACGGGAAGTTTCATCTGCTCACCTACGGTCTCGCCATCGTGCTGATCCTGATCGGCAGCAAGATGCTGCTGATCGACGTCTACCATATCCCGGTGGCTTGGTCGCTCGCGGCCACGGTCACCGTGCTGGCCGCGACCATGGTGCTGTCGCTGTACATTCCGGCCAAGGGTTACACGGGCAGTGCCTACCCCTTCAAGGCCAAGCACGGCAAAAACGGAGAGAGGGCGAGAAAATGATTAGTGTCAGTTCACAGATGAAAAAAATATTACCCGTATTGATCTTGCTCTTAACGGGATGTGTCGGCATTCCCGAGAATGTGAAGCCCGTTGATAATTTCAAATTGGATAAATATCTGGGAAAGTGGTACGAAATCGCGCGGCTGGATCATCGTTTTGAACGAGGTCTGAGCCGAATAACGGCCGATTACAGTTTGCGCGACGACGGCGGTGTCCGAGTGTTGAACCGCGGTTATTCGGCGAAAGAAAATGAATGGAAAGAGGCCGAAGGGAAGGCCTATTTCGTCAAAGGAACCGATCAGGGTTACCTGAAAGTTTCCTTCTTTGGTCCGTTTTATGGTTCTTATGTGGTGTTTGAACTCGATCATGAGAATTATCAGTATTCACTGGTCTGTGGCCCCGACAAAACCTATTTATGGATTCTGTCCCGGACCCCGGAAATGAAAAAGGATGTACAGGATAAACTCGTGGCCAAAGCCGCCGCATTGGGTTTTGACACCAGCAAACTGATATTTGTCGATCATCGTTGAATTCCACATCGCAGGATCACCATGAATGAAATCAAAAAGCTGATCGAAGGCTTTCAACGCTTCCGCGCGCATCATTACGAACGCGACGGCACGCCGTTCAAACAGCTGGTCAGCCAGGGCCAATCGCCCAAGATCATGGTCATCGCCTGCTGTGACGCGCGGGTGGACCCGGCCATCGTCACCGACTGCGACCCCGGCGATCTGTTCGTGGTGCGCAACGTGGCCAACCTGGTGCCGCCGTTCGAGGAAGGTGGCGGCTATCACGGCACCTCGGCAGCCCTCGAGTTCGCGGTGCGCTGCTTGAACGTCCAGCACGTGATCGTCATGGGCCACGCGCACTGCGGCGGCATCCGCGCACTGCTCGGCAATATCCGCTTCGAGGGCGGCGCCGGGCAGTTCATCACGCCGTGGATGTCGATCGCCGAGGAGGCGCGCCGCGAGGTGGCCGCGACCCACGCGGCCGAAGATGCCGATGCGCGCGCGGCTGCCTGCGAACAGGCCGCCGTCCGGATTTCCATCCGCAATCTCATGACGTTTCCGTTCGTGCAGGAAGCGGTCGCCGCGGGTCGCCTGCACCTGCACGGCTGGTATTTCGATCTCGACGGCGGTGACCTGCTCGGCTACGACCCGGCAACCGGCGGCTTTGAATTGTTCGCGAAAGGTGTGGCGGGGCAGCCGGCCAGTCGGCACACCACGCTGCCGTGAGTGGCGCACCGCGCGACGAAGCGGCCGCTTCCGACCCGAAGCAGACGTTCGTGCACGGCGCAAAGCAGTGGGGCGACTCCTGGTTAGATAAAAATTTTCAGTTCGCGGACTAAAAAGCTTCCGCTGGACCGGCATTCGCCAGGGTGACGAATTGATGTCGCAAGCGTAAAAATGTGAAAACCAAAAGATCAGTGCACTTCAAGCACAGGGCCCCTTTGACCTTGATGCTTGATGGGGTCAAATCGGACCGACTGGCTTCACTTGGCAGCGCCGCGCACGAAGGAACGAAGACGCTTGGCGGCGAAGGCAAGGTCGAATCGGTGCGGATGACCCGGCGGGAACGCGATGCGGTAGGGGAGTCTCAGCAGATTTCTGAGCGGTGTGGGCGTCTGAAGCAACGTAGACCAAATGATATGAACGTTGCGTTCGGTCAAGAATCGCCCGTAACGGCGCCTCTCGATCAAGAAGATCGTAACCATGCGATGCAGAATCCACAGGGATGCGCGATCGGTGTGTCTGTCGCCTGCCGCGAGACGGCCCAGTACCTCGCGCGGCACGGAGATGATGTCCCAGCGACATAGATAGGCCAGCATTGTGTGCATGGCGGTTGTTACCACCGAAGGCAATCCCTCCAGCATCACGAAGATTTGATCCCAGTTGAGCGTACGGCCCTGGTTGCGGATCAAGAGTACGACATCAAGCATAGGAAAGAGGCCGCGTTCGACATTGAACTCTTCCAGCCAGCGCGTACAGGCATACAACAGTTGCAGTTCGCTACGCATTACTTGCGCAAGGGAGCCGTTCACCTCCAGAGTCTGGAGTTGCGGCTCGATGTTGGGAAGCGCAAAGCGGGAATTCTCTGCCAGCGGCGATCCTGGCGGGAACAAGCGTGTGTGTACTTCCACCCAGACGCGCCATTTGGGATGCCAGAACGGCATGCTGTGATGGTGGTGCTCAAAGAAATTCGATGGCAAGTGCGAAGTTTGCGTGAATCCGAGCGCACGAAGTTGCGCTTCAAATGTCGATTGGTGTGTGAGTGGAATGCATATATCGATATCGCCCATCGTGCGTAGATGCGGGGCCGGGTAGTGGAGCAGTGCCATCGCGGCACCTTTGATCAGGAGCGGCAGGTACGAAGCGGTGTCGGAGGCACGCAGAATGTGCCCGATCGCATCGAGGATATCAGCCGTTAGCAGGCGCGCGGTCAAGTCGGCTGCGCGGATCTCACTCGCAAACGCTGAACGCGAACTTGTGGGGCAATCGTGGGAAACATGCGCCAGAACAGCCCCAAGACCGTTCTTGAGCGCAGCTCTGGTCGTCGATGGAGCGAGTTTGCTTAGGTCGAAGTCGGTATTACCGGTCGCAACCGCCTTAAGAATCGGCAGCAGCCCCGGCGGCAGCTTCCGGCAATCTCCCCAAGCTGTCTCGGACGCCATGTAACGCATGTTTGGTAAGAAAGGACTGACGTAAGTTTTTGATCTATATGACATGACGCTGCCAAACGTGTCGATCAGTCAGTTGGCCTTTGCTTGACAATAACGAATACTGGGCGCGTAATGCTAACACGTGATGATACCGCAGCGCCGACCCGATCTCATGACCCGCCTGATTGAGGGTGAGATAGTCATCCTGGATCGCGAGGGGGGAAAGGTTCATCAGTTGAATCCAGTAGCAAGTTGTATCTGGAACAGCTGCGATGGATCGTCTTCGGTTGATTCAATTGCGGAACGTCTGGTGGCGAGTTTCGATGTCGCTCCAGAGAAGGCGCTACGAGATGTGGAGGCATTGTTGCAGGAATTACAGGGACTTGGTTTGTTGCACATCGGGCACAAATAACCGAAACATAGCTGAAGTATGAGGGGTGAAACATGAGCAACTCAGAGAGCAACGAGTCCAGAAGATCATTTATTAAGAAGGCGGCGTACATCGCGCCGGTGGTTCTGACCCTCAAGGCTCTTCCATCGTTCGCGTCGCAGGGGTCGGTGAAAGGCAACAACGGGGTGGGCAACGGACTGGATCCGCAACCACCTGGAAATCCGCCGATCAATGATGGGCCGGGCACGTTACCGGGAAGCCCGGGTAACAATCCCAACTAAGTAAAAGGGTCACAGGCAGGGATATTTATATAAGTTCGTCACCGAAGCGTTTTCTTGTTTCGGAACGAAGGGGCCGCTGTGTCTGAGGCGGCCCTTTTCGTTTATCCGACGTCTTTTCTGATGTGCCCGACCGTATAGCTGTAACCTCGCGTGTTACAACATTTCGCGCTCCGCGTTTGTGATCGCCGCTTCCTCATCCAGAGCGAGGATGCTGAATCGGCATCGTTCGTGCGGGCGGAGTTCGGTTCGATGCTTGTCGATCCGTCGCTGCCATCGCCCGTGGTTCGCCGCTATCGTATTGGTCGCGCGCCTTCGGGGTCGGGGTTCCATGTCGCCACTGACGACGACGAGCCGGTATGGCTGGAGGATGCGGACGGCCTGCTTTTTCACCTGGACAAGGATTTAACGATCGCGCTGCAGTTGCAGCGCGCCGATCTATTTTTTTTGCACGCCGCCGCCGTCGCTCTCGACGATCGTGCCGTCGTATTATCTGCGCCGTCGGGCACGGGAAAATCAACGCTGGCGCTGGCCTTGCTCGAAAACGGCTTCGATTATCTGAGCGACGAACTGGCGCCGATCGATGTGCAGCGTCTGACGGTACACCCGTTTCCGCATGCGCTGTGTCTAAAGTCTCCGCCGCCCGCACCGTACTGCCTGCCGACAGGGGCGCTGCGGATCGGTGAGCGGTATCACGTCCCGGCGGATATACTGCGTGGCAGAGCGCGCGCGCAGTCACTGCCGGTCGCGGCGTTCATTTTCCTCCGGCGGGGCTCACGAACCAGCACGGCATATCGCCCGATTTCACGCGGCACTGCCATTGCCTACCTGATGTCCAATGCGCTGAATTCGCTGGCCCATCCCGCCGCGGGTCTTGATGTTGCCGCCATGCTGAGTAAAGCGGCTCCATGTTTTGAGTTGGACAGCGCCGATCTTGGCGCCGCCTGCCAAGCTGTGCGTGAAATGATGCAGGGAGATGTGCCGTTGCGCGCGAACTAGCAGGGCCGACCTATTAGCTGGCCGCCGGCGCGCAGTGTAAGGCAGGGACGTTGGCGAACCGAAATGGCAGTTTCCGACCCACTGCGGACGTTCGCACAATCGAGAATTCCGCGGTATCTCCCTACTCATTACCCCCTCACCATTCCTCTCCAATTTTGGGCATTTTTGAACACATTTGGCTTCTCATGGCCTCTATGCAATGGGAAAGCGACATGGCCCGGGGCCAAGCGAGAGTAAAAATGGCACACCTTTTGCAAGTTTTATAGTCAATCGGATGACCAAGGATGGTTCACGGCGCCAGGATGCGACAGGATCCTTGCGCCATTTTTTTTCTTGTTCACAAGGTAGACAAAAATCTATTCTTTCGAGGTGACCAGTGGATCAAGAAAATAACAATAAAACTGTACTCATAGATGTTCGTGTTACGCCGGACGCCGGGTCAGGTCGACCGGCAATGCCTTGTATCGTGCACTTCTCGGGTACACTGGCCGGTGTAACTCATTGGCTTTCCACCAACAAAGAGTTACTGATCGGACGCGCCCCGGAAGCCGATGTGTGCATTCCGGATCGACTCGTCAGCCAACGCCATGCCCGTATTATCGTCAGCCCCGAGGGTGCGGTTTTCATTGAGGACCTGGGTAGCACCAACGGCACGTACGTTAATAGCGAGGAGGTCATGCGGCGTGCGCTCCGCGACGGCGACGAGGTTCTGCTGCTTCCGGACCACCGACTGAAGTTCTGCTATCAAGTGAACGTTGCGAACGAAACGGCTAAAAAGGGCGAGGCGCATGCAACGCGGGACGCCAAAACCGGTAATTATGCCAGGCAAGATGTACTCAGGCGGATCGATCAGGATTTCATCCAAGCCAAGAATCAGAACGAAGACCTGGCGCTGATGTTGGTTGCCGTCGACGGTTTCGCGAAGATCGCTGAAACGCACGGGTCGGAAGCAGCCGCGATGGTGCTGCGCGAGGTCACGAAGATTGTCAATCCCTTGCTGCACCAGAAAGATTTTTTGGCCCAGTACGATAACGACACTTTTATAATACTCCTGCATAAGTTGAATGAAGCTGAGACCGTAGTGATGGCACAGCGTATCCGCCGGAGCGTCAAATATCACCACTTCATCCACGCAGATGAAAGAATTCACGTGACCGTCAGTCTCGGCATCAGCAGTCTCACGACGAATATGAAAAACGCGATGGACATGATCCATGAAGTTCAGGCTTACCTGGACAAGGCCAAGAGCGCGGGGCCCGACACCATCAACGGTAGTCAAAGCATCCGCGCTATTTTCCGCCAAATCGCCAAAAAATACGTGGCTTAGGTAAAATGCCACGTACGCAGTCACGAACCCAGCGAGCAGCCTATCGGCAGCGGCTAACCGACATAAATACGGCCTTCCTGACATGAGTGATTTAGCAAAAAAGAAAATAGATGTCATCGATCTGCGGCCGGGTATGTATATCTCCCAGCTCGACCGGCCATGGCTGGAATCCCCTTTCCTGTTCCAGGGTTTCGAACTGCGCACCGCGGAGGAGATGAACCTGCTTAAGACGCACTGCAAATACGTCGTCATCGATGTCATGCTGGGTCTCGACGTCTTGCCGCTGCGTAATCGCCTTGAATTCGAGTCACGCATGCACGCGATCGAGGCGGAAGATGAAAAAATCGCCCTCGAGGTAAGGGAGATTGCCGAATCTCCCGGTGCGCCACATCAGCGCCCGGCCTATGAAGACCAGGTTCCGCTCGAAAAGGAAATCGTTTACGCCAAAGAGGTCGAAACCGAAGCCAGGGCAACCATACACGAGATATTCAAGGACGTTCACAAAGGCAAAAATTTCAACATTGCTCTCGTGACCAAGGTCGTCACCAACATGGCGAACAGCATCATACGCAACCCGGATGCCCTGGTGTGCCTGACTTACATGCGAAAGATCAGTGACTACACCGCACTGCACAGCATCCGGACCTGCATCCTGGGGATCACGTTCGGGCGTCACCTGGTATTAAGCAAGGAAGAAATGGTTGACCTGGGCGTGGGCTTCATGATGCACGATATCGGCATGTTGAAGATTCCCAGGGAAATTCTCGACAAGCCCGCTGGCCTGGACGAGGAGGAATTTGAAATCATGAAGCGGCACGTCGGCTGGGGCGTGGCGCTGTTGAATAAGAATGGCGGTGTCCCTCCCCTCGCCATGCAGGTGGTCCAGCAACACCACGAGCGTCGTGATGGCGCGGGTTATCCGGTTCGCCTGAAAGGGGATGCGATCAGCCAGGCAGGATTTATCAGCTCGATTGTCGACGTCTACGACGCCGTGACGAGCGATCGCATCTACTCCGGTGGTCTCTCGGCCGAAGATACGCTGAAACGCATGTACGAATGGCGGGAGAAGGATTTTCACGCCGAGCTGGTGGAGGACTTTATTCGGTGTATGGGAATTTTCCCCATCGGCTCGCTGGTGGAGCTCAGCACAGGCAGCATTGGCGTCGTCATTTCGGTCAACCGGGCCCGCCGTCTCAAGCCCAAGGTGGCGCTTGTGCTGACCGCCGACAAAACGCCCTACAGCAACAAAGTCATCACCGATTTGATGGAACACACGGATGGCCAGGGACGGGAGATCAAAATCTTACGCGTCCTTCCCGTGGGGACCTATGGCATCCATCCCATGGACCATATCGTTCAACTGTAAACGCCAGCCGCTTGCGAATATGTCCCCTCAGCGATCAAGCTGCCACTTTGCCTTAAGGTTCATGATGCTCATTAGCTTGTGTCTGCTGGTCTCGGCATGTACCAGCACGCGCGATTTCTACGAAGCGGTTTACAACACGCTGCAGCTTCACGCCAAGACAGGGAATCCGCCGGATAAGGCGCAGTTTCTGGACTGGCCCGTGAGCTTTAAGCAGTACGAAGCCGAACGCAAAACGCTCCTCGAATCCCAGGGCAAATCAACAAAGAAGTCACCGTAGTTTAAGGGCCGGCAATATCGCAAAGCCCCGCTCAGGCGGGGTTTTTGTTTCTGAGTACTAATGAATTTCCGCTTCTGGCCGATTTGATACCAGGTCAAAAACGCGACACGGATCGAGAGCATGAATAATTGAGCCTTGTCCCTTTAATTCCCAGCTTCATGCTAAAGGGGTGGGAGTGATTTATTATTGATCACTCCGACCCCTTAAATTCGAAATGGTGCGCACGCACCCCGCGCATAATGGATATGATAAGAACCGCCCATGCAGCATACTGTTGGCATAACAATGTCTCGGAGTCGGCACGCTGCCACGTTCGTTGCAGCGATCGCGGCGACACTCTGTCTATTGTCTGCGTGCATGTCCATCGGCACCCCTCGCGCTGGGGAGCCCGTCGCCGTCCGGCCGGACGAAGCGCTCGTCTTTGGTCGCATTCGCATGCTCAACGCGACGAATGAGCACATCGAGTATTCCCCGTTCTGGTTTGATCCCTGGGACCAACCGTTCTTCGGACCCGGTCCGCGGATGACGCTGGAACTCCGACAGCTTTATCCGCCCGGCGGGGCGTTTAAATACAAAACGCACCCGGCGCCTGCCATCGAGAAGAACGGCTCGTTTTTCTGGATTCTGCCCACCGGAGAATACGTGTTGCTTGGCAATCCCCGGTTGTACGGATCGAAACGATTCAGCGAGGAGGAAACCGGGACGTTGGCGCGCTTCAGGGTTCCAGCGTCTGGCGGGACGATCTACCTTGGTACATTGATCATCAGTATCGTCTTCGATTTCGGGAACGTTGCGCAGGGGTGGAAAACAGAAGAGGCGGAGTACACCATCCGCGGCTACCGCGTCGTGGATGAACGCGAGCAGGAACTTTCGCAGTTGCGTGCGCGCTTCCCGGCGTTCCCCGAACCGGTGGTTACCGAGCCCATGCGTGCCGAATAATCCTGCCTACCGCTTAATTCACAGGGAGGTTTGATGAGGCATTTCCAGAAAAACAGACTAGCCGTGCGGCTCTTTTCCGGGCTGATGAAGTTTTCCGCCTGGCTGCAGGACATCCCCAACAAAGTCACGCCACCGCCGTTTCGGCTGCTCCAGATCGGTTCGGCTTTCTGGCAGTCGCGGGTGCTTTATGTCGCGGCCCATCTCGACATCGCCACGGTTCTGGCGGATCAGACACTCACCGCCGACGAGGTTGCGGCGCGGGTATCGGCGCATCCGGAAACCACCTTTCGCTTGCTGCGGATGCTGGCGGCGATGGGAATCTTCGAGGAATCGTCGCCGCACTGCTTTCGTAACAACAAGCTTTCCGCCTTCCTGCGCGAGGACAACCCGCGGAATGTTCGGGCCATGATCCTGATGCACAACTCGGAGGCGATGAGCCGGCCGTGGTACGAGCAATTCGAGCCCGGCGTGAAAAGCGGCGCCGTGCCCTTCAAACTCGCTCATGGCGAGGAGCTATTTGCCTACATGGATACCCACCCCGGATTCGATGCGTTGTTTTCCCGGGCGATGGACAGCGTCGAGGCATTGATGGGCGACAGTTTCGCGACGGATTTTGATTGGGGACGGTTCGAACGCGTGATCGATATCGGGGGTTCCAAAGGTGCCAAGTCGCTGGCCATCCTGAAGCGGCATCCGCACCTGCAGGCGCTGGTAGTTGACCGCGACCAGATCATTCGCGAGGCCGGGCGGTATTGGAAGGGCAGAGTGAACGACGCGCTGCTCGCCCGCCTGAATTTCCAGGCCGGCGACCTGCTGGCATCGGTTCCGGCGGCGACGAGCGACAAGGACATATATTTTCTGAGCGCCGTGTTGCACGGCTTCGACGATGACAGCTGCATCCGGGCCTTGAAAAACCTCGCCGCCAGCGCCGGAACCGGCGCGCGAATCGCGCTGATGGAATTGGTGATGGATGAATTGCATCCCGGGCTCACCGGCACCTCGTTCGACATGCAGATGTTCATGGGGACGCGGGGACGGGAAAGGACGCTGCGGGAATGGCTGGCACTTTTCGACAGGAGCGGTCTGGCGCTTGAAGAGCTGGTGAGCCTGCGATCGTTCGGTAAGATTCTCGTGCTTAAGGCGATAAATTGATCGCACATCCAAGCAGCGTCACCGGAGATCCACCCCCGCACGCCGCCCCCCATGGCGAGCGTCATCCCGCCGCATTGCCCACGCTGTTCTTCACGGAGATGTGGGAGCGCTTCAGCTATTACGGCATGCGCGCGCTGCTGGTGCTGTACTTGGTCAACGCGCTGGGCTATCAGCGCGGTGACGCGCTCGCCGTGTACGGGACCTACACCGCCCTGGTGTATCTCACGCCGATCGTCGGCGGCTATCTGGCCGACCGCTATCTCGGCTACCGCAAGGCAATCCTGATCGGCGCCCTGGTCATGGCCTTGGGCCACTTCGCGATGGCGTTTCCCACGCTGTTGATGCCGGCGCTGGGCTTGATCATCATCGGCAACGGCTTCTTCAAGCCCAACATCTCAACGTTGCTCGGCACGCTCTACCGCGAGCACGATCCGCGGCGCGACGGCGGTTTCACCATCTTCTACATCGGCATCAACCTGGGGG
>DATICK010000067.1:0-3966 GCA_035456865.1 Sulfuricaulis sp. | reverse complement strand
CCGTGCCCGCCAGCGCCAGCGACTCCGGACCGAACAATTCCCTGGACCAGCCGCCGACGAAACCCACGAACGCCACGACCATAATAAGTGGTCCGGGCGTGGTTTCGCCCAGGGCCAGGCCATCTATCATCTGAATACCGGTTAACCACTGATAATGTTCCACGCCGCCCTGGTAAACATAGGGCAGGACCGCATAGGCGCCGCCGAAAGTCACGAGTGCCGCCTTCGTGAAAAACCAGCCCATCTGCGTGAACCCGCCCTGCCAGCCAAACTGGATGAACAATACCGCCATGACCGCGAACCAGATGAGAAGCCCGACAGCAGCATAAGTGATTACACGCGCCCACCGGAACCGCGCATGCTCGGGTGGCGGCGTATGGTCATCAATCAGCGCCGGACCGTAGTCCTTTTGACCGTCACCGTGATGACCGCCCGCCTTGAATTTTTTCGGCGCTATACGTCCGCCAAAATAACCAATCACGCCGGCGGCCAGCACGATATAAGGAAATGGCACGTTCAAAGCGAAGATCGCCACGAACGCCGCCGCCGCCATGGCCCAGAGCACGGCGTTTTTCAGCGCGCGTGAACCAATGCGATAGGCCGCGAATACCACGATAGCGGTCACGGCCGGCTTGATGCCATAAAGTATCCCGGCCACCGACGGGATATTGCCGAAGGCGAGATAAATCCAGGTCAGCGCAATGAGAATAAACAGCGAAGGCAGCACGAACAGCACGCCGGCGGCGATGCCGCCTTTCACGCCATGCATCAACCATCCAATGTATGTGGCCAGTTGTTGCGCTTCCGGGCCGGGCAACAGCATGCAGTAGTTGAGCGCGTGCAAAAAGCGGTGCTCCGAAATCCAGCGACGCCGCTCGACCAGCTCCTGATGCATCATGCTGATCTGCCCTGCCGGACCGCCGAAGCTGATGAAGCCCAGCTTCAGCCAGTAGATAAAAGCCTCAGCGAATGAAATCTCGGCGGGCGGGCGGGCGGTGTCGTGTGCTTTCGATGCAGTCGGCATGATGGTCTCCACTATTAATTATTTTTGGTGAAGCACATGTCAAGAAATCGATAACCTGGCTCACTTCCTTGAGCAACTTATCGTCATCGATGAATAGCTGGCGCGCGCACCGCCAACCGGATAATACACACCTTGAAACCGAAGTGACACGCTTCAAGATGCCTGGAAAAAAATTGAACAATCCAGATTGAAATATCTGGCCAATTTCGACCAACTGGCCAGACGCAATGCCAGCCAGGTCTATCTTGAAATGGAGTAAGAGGCTTTTTAAGGCCGGCGCACCGTTCGTTTACGCCGCGCGCCCTGATGCGCCCGTGAGATGCCGGGTCCACGCTGTGGACGGTCCTTGCTGCGCGGCTTGAGCGGTCTGGACGGGTTCCGTTTCGGTGGCATCGGCAATTTCAAACCGACAAGCTCATACAGGGCCGCGGCGGATTCATCATCCATATCAAGCGTGCGCCCGGTGTGGAAATGCGACGGCAGCTGGACGGGGCCGAACCGAATGCGCATCAGCCGGCTCACCTTGATGCCCACGGCCTCCCACAACCGGCGCACCTCGCGGTTGCGTCCTTCCTTCAACACCACGTGGTACCAGTGATTCGCGCCGGCGCCTCCGGCATCAACGATGGAAACGAAATGCGCCGGACCGTCTTCCAGAATCACGCCTGCTTTCAGTCGCGCCAGCATTTCGTCGCTCACCTTCCCGAGCACACGTACGGCATATTCGCGCTCGATTTCGTGCGACGGATGCAACAGGCGATTGGCCAGTTCGCCGTCCGTCGTGAACAGCAGCAGGCCGGAGGTGTTGAAATCCAGGCGACCGATGTTGATCCAGCGCGCACCACGCAGCTTGGGAAGTTTTTCGAAGACCGTCGGCCGGCCCTGCGGATCGGAACGCGTGCAGACCTCGCCCACCGGCTTGTGGTAAATCAGGATACGCGGCTTGGCCTGGAAGGCATGCGTCGGGACCTTTCGTCCGTCGACATTCAGGGTCTGATCCGGAGTGACTCGCGCTCCGAGCGTGGCGGGCTTGCCGTCCACGGTGATGCGGCCTTCTTCGATCCAGCGCTCGATCTGCCGCCGGGAGCCCCAGCCGGCGCGCGCCAGAACTTTTTGCAGCTTTTCCCCGGCGGGGACGCCCCGGTCACTCACGCTCTGCCGAGCGGACCTCGATCAAGGTCTCCGGCTCCGGCACGTCTTGCGCCCCATCCTGTAATTCCCCTTCAGGAGCGGACATGGCAGCGGGGGACGATGTCTCCGCGCCCGGTTCCAGGTCCAGACGCAGATTCAATTCATTGCTGATGACGTCCAGGTCGCGTAGCGCCGAAAGCGGCGGCAACTCTTCCAGGCTTTTCAGGTTGAAATGTTCGAGGAACTCACGCGTGGTGCCGTAAAGCGCGGGACGTCCCGGGACATTGCGTATGCCCACCTGGCGTATCCACTCGCGACCCAGCAGCGTCTTGATGATGTCGGTGCTCACGGACACGCCGCGGACATCCTCGATATCGCCGCGCGTCACCGGCTGGCGGTAAGCAATGATGGCCAGAGTCTCGAGCAACGCGCGTGAATAGCGCGCGGGACGTTCTTCGGCCAGCCGGGTGATCCAGGGGGCGTATTTATCGCGGGTCTGAATCCGCCAGGCGCGATCGATCTGCTTCAGCTCAACCACGCGCTCGGCATATTCTTCTTCCAGCTGGCTGATGGCATCGCGGATATCCTCGCGCGTCGGTGGCGATTCGGACGGAAACATCGCCAGCATCTTGTCGATGGTCAACGGCTGGCCCGCCACCAGCAGCGCCGCCTCGATGATGTTCTTCAGTTCTGCGTTGGGTTCGCTCATCAGGCCGCCGCCTTGAGATGAATGGGCGCAAACGGCTCCTGCTGGACGACAACCACCAGCGATTCCTTCAGAAGTTCAAGAATCGCCATGAAAGTCACCACCAGACCGCGTCTTCCCTCGTTCAGGTCGAACATTTCCTCGAAACTCACAAACGTCTCACTATTGATCCTCGCCAGTATCCGGGTCATGCGTTCGCGCACCGATAGCGGTTCCAGCTGAACACGATGATGCCGGTAAAGTTCGGCACGCACAAGCACCTCTTTGAAAGCGTCCAAAAGATCGAACAGGCTGACATTCGGCTCGATACGCTTGACGGGCGGATGATCGTTTTCGATGACCACCAGATGCACCTCGCGCCCCACCCGCGGCATTTGGTCCAGGGACTCGGCGGCGGTGCGGTAACGTTCGTATTCCTGGAGGCGGCGAATCAGTTCGGCACGCGGGTCGGCCTCCTCTCCCTCGCTGGCCGGTCGCGGCAGGAGCATGCGCGATTTTATTTCCGCCAGCATCGCGGCCATGACCAGATATTCCGCGGCAAGCTCCAGTTTCACCGTCTGCATTAACTCAACGTAGCCCATGTACTGGCGCGTGACTTCGGCGATGGGAATATCCAGGATATCGAGGTTCTGCTTGCGGATAAGATACAGAAGCAGATCGAGCGGGCCCGAGAAAGTTTCGAGGAAAACCTCCAGCGCGTCCGGCGGGATGTACAAATCTTCCGGCAGCTTGGTGAGCGTCTCGCCGCGGATGACGGCAAGCGTAACGGCCAGCGGCGATTCCGTGTCGGTCGGTGTGCTCATCCGTTGTATCCCAGTCCAATGGCGGCGCGGACTTCAGTCAGAGTGGCTTCCGCCGCCTCCTGCGCACGCTTGGTGCCGTCGGCAATGATGCTCTTCACTGCCAGCGGATCGCGTGAAAATTCCGCAGCACGTTCCTGCATCGGTTTCAGTTCCGCCAGCACGGCATCAATGATGGGCTGTTTGCATTCAAGGCAGCCAATTTTCGCCGAACGGCAGCCGTTTTGCACCCAGTCCTTCTTTTCCTGGTCCGAGTAGACGAGATGAAAATCCCACACCGGGCATTTGTCCGGGTTTCCCGGGTC
>DATICK010000066.1:0-15841 GCA_035456865.1 Sulfuricaulis sp. | reverse complement strand
CCATGGGTTCCGATCACGATCATATCGGCGGGCCAGGCCTTGGCCTCGGCGGCGATTACGCTGGCGATGCGTGCCCCGGGTGGCGTGGACTCGATCAGCCTGGTCTCCGCCTTGATCCCGGCATCGCGCGCCACGGCCTCCGTTTTCGCCAGTACTCGCTCTCCGGTCTGACGTAAAGCCTCCCGAATCTCATTGATGTTCAGGAGTTCCACGTCCCATACGGGAACAACGTCTTCGATCACATGAATAATGCGAAGCTCGGCTTTCTGGTCAATGACAAATTTTATCGCCTCGCGCAAGGCGATATCCGAAGTGCTGCTGCCATCCACCGGTACCAGAATACGCTTGTACATAAACTACCCTCTCGGTTCTCAAGGCCGCCCGAGCGGCATGAGATATAATGGCGCCTCGCCTTTCGGAAGATGGAGCAGTTCTCCCACCGCGCCATCCTCAAAGGCGCCAACCACCACTGCGCCCAGACCCAACGCCGTTGCCTCCAGGAATACGTTCTGCGAGGCATGGCCGATCTCGATGTGCACATAGCGCACGCCGCGGCTACCGTACTTGCGTGTCGTGCGCCGCTCGACGGCGGTGAAAACCAGCACCACGGCAGCGTCTGCTACAGAATCCTGGCCAAGGGAGGCGGCGGCAAGCACGCGACGCTGATCGCCCGTCATGATCTTCATGAGCTTGTGTCCGGCGGACACATATTTATAGATACCGGGATCGAGATTCTCGACGTTACCTGACACCAGATAGAGTTCCAGCGGATAAAGCGCCCCGGCAGAAGGCGCGCTGCGCAAACCGTCGCGGCTTGTGACGCCCTGGGCCGCCCACAGGAGCTGCGAAACCTCGTCCTGCGTCAGCGCGGTCTTGCCGAAATCACGGACAGAACGGCGCTCGTGCAGCGCGCGCTCGATGGAGAAATCGCTGTCCTGGCGCGGTGCCGGGAGGGAAAGCGTGTCTCCTGATCGTGTCGCCACTGAAATTGAGGCAGGATAGGCTGGAACATTCATAGCGAATACCCCCAAGAGACACACACCGCTCATCCATCCACGCGCGGCTTGCAAACAGGCGGTGGTCATCGTGGCAGGACAGAAGCTGTTCGACGTTAACTCACGACGTGGTGCTTGCCGATAACGTGCACCGTGCTGGCCTGCGGTCCGAGTTCGCCCTGCTCCTCGACGAAGCGGACTTCCGCACCGAGATCAAGGTGATCGAAATCCTCGCCGACCACGCTGTTCTTGTGGAAATAGACGAGCCGACCATCCGGCGTTTCGATCTTGCCATAGTCCGGGTAGAGTTCAGCCACGCGCCCGTGCGGCGCGGTTTCATGCATCTTCACTACGCCACGGCGACGCCTGACATAGTCCTCGAGCCGGCGCCGCACGGCGTCGAACGCATCGCGTATGGCGACATACACATCTTCATGGGCATGGTGCTCGGCCGGTTCACGGCTCGCCACGATCTCCGTGTCCGGCACCTTCAGGTCCACGCGCACATGATAGAGATTGCCCTGATGGTGGTGCCGGTGGTGCAGCTCGATCACCACGCGACAGCTCATGATGTGTTCATAGAACTGGTTGAGCTTGTCTGCCCGCTCACGGACAGCCGTCTCGATCGCCGCGGAAGATTCCATGTTGCGAAAGATGATCTGGATTGGCAGTTTCATGTGCATACCCTCTTCATCGGCTCAGACCGTACGGAGGCGATGCGCTCCGGAAGCTAATAGCGTGTATCAATGTTATTCACGACTTTGTTTACACCCAGCAGATACCATGCATCCAGTTCCGCCATCTTCTTTTCTTCTTTGTTGCCGACCAGCCCGGTCAACGTGACAATTCTGTTCTTGACACGGATACCGACCTGATCGGCATGGATCAGGGGGTCCTTTTCCAGCACCAGAAGCAGCGCATCGGCAATCTCGCCATCGCTGTCTGCCTCAGGCGGCGTCACTTGCATGCCGTTGATTACATCCCGGCAACCGGGCGTCCACCACGCCAGCACGCCGGCGAGTCGCTTGTGCGACAGACTTGGAACGACGCCATTCAGCTGTATGATTCCCTCATTCACGGATACCTTGATCACATTGTCAGACATCTCCGTGGCCTCGCGGAGGGTCTCCATCGATCCCTTGTTGTGGACGCAGATGGTGCAGTGCAATAGCGTTGGTTCCTGCAGCAGCTCCTGAACGAGAGAGTCTCGGATCGCGCCGTCACCCCGCCGTTCGCTGGGCGCCACGGTCAGGCGGTCCATCACGCCCTGGATGCCTTCGACCTGGCTGGCGATCTCGAACGCGCGCTTCTTGGCAATGATGTTTTCGACTTCACCTTCCAGGGTGAGGGCGCCCTTGGTAATGTCGAATTCGAGCCGGATGGGGTAGCGGTGCAAATTGATATCGTGGCCGCGTTCAAACGCTGCCTTCACCGCTTTTTCCACGGACGTCATCTCCGGCATCGATGCCTCCGGGCCGACGCTGTACGCCGACGAGAGCCCGTGCGCGAGACTACACGCGCCGGAATTCCATGTTCTTGCACTTGGGGCAGCGTGGCAGATGCGCTGTGGTTTCCAGCACAATGCGCTCGCCGCAAGTGGTACATTCAAGAACTCCGCCTGCCGACATTTCCCCGGTACGGTAGGTCTGCTGCTTCAGGCGATCGCCAGCCTGCTGCAGCCACTCACCAACAGCGGTGGACGCCTGCGCCAGAAACTGGCTGCCGCGGTCGCGCCACACCGTAAACAAGTCGGCCGATTTCTCGGTGAACGCCTCCCACTTCGGGCCCATTTTCTGCGCCGCGGTGGCCATGTCTTTGCGCGCTGACGTGGTGATTTTGTTGATGGTGTCCGCGGTATGTTCACCGGTCTTCCTGAGTTCCTCGGTCGCCTTGTCGAAGGCCTGTTTCACGGTATTCGCATTTACTGTGCCACTCACGTCTGCGAGCAACTTCCCGACGGCAGTGCGCAGCTTCTCGTAAGCGGCGACCTCCGCTTTCTGCTGCTGCGGGCTGGGAAGCAGGCGGCTGATCTCTCTTTCGGCCGCCAACCAGTCGTCCAGCGGGTCACCACTGCTAAAACCACGCTGCATGGCGCGGAAGTAAGCGGCTTCTGCGATCATATGTTCACGTTCCTCGGCCGATATAAGCTGGCCGGGGTTGTTGCTGCTGGCCGTCCTCTTTCGAACTGATTTTGCTTTTGCCATAGCAAATTCTCCCATTCTGTCTGACACAATGTGCTCAATCCAATTTGATGCTATGCCGCTTGGATTGTTCCACCTTGGGTATAGTCAGCTCCAGCATGCCATCCTTGAAGTCCGCCTTGGCCCTGGAACCGTCTACGTTGGCGGGCAGCGACACCATGCGGCTAAAGGCACCGGTCGAAATTTCATGGTGATAGTAATCACCCTTTTCCTCCTTCTCCTCATGCCGCGTGGAGCCCTTGATCGTCACCGTATTGTCGCTGACGGAGATATCCAGATCCTTCTTGTCCACACCAGGCACCTCGGCCCGCACGACAATCTCGTTATCCCGTTCAACGACATCCACCTTCGGTATCTTGCCCTCAAGCGTCGTGAGTTCCGGGAAAGAGGGCCATTCGAAACGCCATGGCCGCATCCATCCCCGCCGCATGAAGTTGTCGAACAGGCGATCCATCTCCTCGAACGAGCCCAACCAGCCTGCCGGTGTTGCCTTCTGAAGTTCCTGTCCTTTCTCGGCGGGGGCTGGTTCCTTTTTACTCTCGGTCTTTCTGGTTTCTGTCACAGTTTCCATGATCGCACCTCCTTTCACACAATGTGCAAACAATATACTTTTCTTTTTCTTATTTTTATTTAACAAATTAAATTAATAGCTTAAATGCAACTTTGCATTGATATTTATCAGAATCTGCAATCTGGCATCACCATTCACACTTAAATCGGCGCTATATCAGTGATCTCGATGACATTCATACGATCATGATGGGAATACCCAAGGCCGTGTTTCAGCGACATTTTGACGGGCGTCGTTGTCGCACGTAGAGGGTCATCAAGGCAGATATCGCCTCCACGATCCCGGTTGTTTTTATTGTTGTTTTTTTATTCACGCCGTCCCCACCCGCGTAAATGGCCCAATCCGCGCAGCTTTTCGTACCGGGCGCGCTCTTCGGCCGTGAGCCGTTCCGGAATCTTGATTTCAATGCGCAGATCGAGATTGCCGCGGCCGCGCGCCGAACCGCGGCAGACCCTTGCCGTGCAGGTGCAGGACCTCAACCTGAGACTTATAGGCCGATAGCCACCGGATATCACGTATTTGACTGTTTCCAAACAGGGGGCTGGAATTGATTTCGCTCAATAAAAGCGCCATGGTCGGCGCTAACCTTTGCATATGTTGTCTCGTGGCGGTGACAGCAACGATTCCCGCGAAAGGAGAAACATGGCCACCATTGAACGCTTGGGCCCCAAAGCGCTTTGTGCGCGCTGTGATCCAGCCCAATTTACCTTCAAGACCACTTCGGAACTGGATGACCTGACGGAGGTCGTGGGCCAAGCCCGCGCCATGCAGGCTATCGAGTTCGGCATCGGCATATGCCGCGACGGTTACAATCTTTTCGTTCTGGGCACCCCCGGAACCGGGCGACGCAGCGTGGTTCGCCAATTCATTGAGCGCAAGGCCGCGACAGAGCCTGTGCCGCGGGACTGGTGTTACGTCAATAATTTCGAACAGCCGCATATACCGCGCTTGTTGGAGTTGCCCGCCGGCACCGGCGCAAAGTTGCGCCGTGACATGGAACAGTTGATTGAGGATTTACGCAGCGCCATTCCCGCGGCTTTCGAAAGCGAGGAATACCGCGCGCGGCGTCAGGAACTTGAGCAGGAACTCAAGGATCGACAGGAGCACGCCTTCGAAGAACTTCGGCAGCAAGCTGAAGGCCACGGTATTTCCATGATTCGTACTCCCTCCGGCATGGCCTTTGCGCCAATGCATAAGGGTGAGGTACTGAGCTCCGAGGAATTCCACAAGCTGCCCGAGGCCGAACAGAAACGCATCGAGGCGGTGGTGACCAGCCTGGAGGAACAACTGGAGAAGATCATTAACCAGGTACCGCAGGTGCGTCGCGAGGGACAACGGCGTATTCGTGAACTCGAGCGTGACGTCACGATGTCTGCTGTCGGTCATCTGATTGATGAGCTGAAAAAAGAATATTCCCCCTTGCCGAAGGTCGTGAGTTATCTCGAAGCGGTTCAACAGGCGGTGATCGATAACGCCGATGATTTCCGTCGCCAGGAAGAGGGCCAGGAAATCACGATTTTGGGTATTTCCCTTTCACGTGCGGCGGCAGGCGCCTCGGCACTGCGGCGATTTCAGGTTAACGTGCTGATCGATCACGGCGACACCAAGGGTGCACCGGTCGTATATGAGGACAACCCCAGTTATCAGTCACTGGTTGGACGGGTCGAACATATCTCCCAGATGGGCGCGCTGGTGACGGACTTCACACTGATCAAGCCTGGTGCGTTGCACCGGGCGAACGGTGGTTATCTGATGCTCGATGTTCGCAAGATTCTCATGCAACCCTATGCGTGGGAGGGCCTGAAACGCGCGCTGTCTTCGCAAGAAGTGCGCATCGAATCTCTTGGCCAGGCCTTGAGCCTTATCAGTACGGTTTCGCTTGAACCCGAACCCATTCCACTCGATGTCAAGGTCGTGCTGCTGGGTGAACGCCTGCTTTATTACCTGCTCAACTATTTCGACCCTGATTTCGGCGACCTTTTCAAAGTGGCCGCGGATTTTGAGGACACGATGACACGCACCGGGGAGAGCGATCTGCTCTACGCCCGCCTTATCGCCACCATCGCACGCAAGGAGGGTTTGCTTGCGCTCGACCGGGCAGCGTGTGCGCGCCTGATCGAGCATGGTGCACGCATGGCCGCAGACGCCGAGAAGCTTTCTATCCGTCTGCGTGACATTACCGATCGTTTGCGCGAAGCGGACTACTGGACGCGGCAGGCTGGACGCGATGTGGTGACCGGAGATGATGTGCAGCGCGCGCTCGACGCCAGGATTCATCGTGCCGATCGTTTGCGTGAGCGACTGCAGGACGAAATCCACCGTGGCACGCTGCTCATTGACACGCAGGGTGAGCGAATTGGCCAGGTCAACGGATTGTCGGTGGTGGGGCTGGACGACTTTATCTTCGGTCATCCGAGCCGCATCACCGCCAGTGTGCGCCTCGGCAAGGGCGATGTGCTCGATATTCAGCGCGAGGTCGAGCTTGGCGGCCCGCTCCATTCCAAGGGCGTGCTGATACTCTCGGGGTTCCTCGGAGCACGTTACGCGTCCGACCGGCCGCTGTCACTTTCCGCCAGTCTCGTGTTCGAGCAGACCTATGGCGAAGTTGAAGGCGATTCGGCTTCCTCGGCCGAACTGTATGCGCTGTTGTCTGCACTGGCCGAAACACCTGTCAAGCAGTCACTGGCCGTCACCGGTTCCGTGAACCAGCATGGCGAGGTCCAGGCCATCGGCGGCGTGAATGAAAAGATCGAAGGGTTCTTCGACGTTTGCCATCGTCGGGGTCTGACCGGTGAGCAGGGTGTGCTTATCCCGGCAGCCAACGTCAAACACCTGATGCTGCGCCGTGATGTGGTTGAGGCAGTGGCGCAGGAAAAATTCCACATTTATCCGGTGAGCACTGCTGACCAAGGTATCGAATTGCTGACCGGTCTTCCTGCGGGGTTGCGCGATGAGAACGGTCTGTTTCCTGACGGCACGATAAACCAGCGCGTGGAAGTAAGGCTGCTGATTCTGGCCGAACAAGCGCGCGCTTTCGCTACGCCGCTGGAAGCCGAGAAAGAAACGTGAGCAGCCGTGAAGGCATCTCACCCATCCGGCGCATATTGATCGCGCTGGATGCTTCGACTTCCGGGCTGGCGGCACTGGAGACGGAGGTGGCACTGGCCTCGAGGATGGAGGCGGAACTGCTCGGGTTATTCGTCGAAGACATCAATCTGCTGAGGTTTGCTGCGCTGCCCTTTGCGCGTGAAGTAAGCTATTTCTCCGCCAGAACACGCCGTCTTGACAGCGGCGAGATGGAACGCGCGTTGCGCGCGCAGGCGTCTAGAGCGGGGGCCGCGTTGATCGAGGCGGCTGAGCGGCAGCGCGTACGCTGTTCTTTTCGTGTTGTTCGCGGGGAGGTGACAACGCAGTTGCTTGCTGCGGCGCACGATATCGATCTGGTCGCTCTGGGCATGGCGCGCCGGCAGTTTCGTCGCATCAGCTCCACCGTTCGCGGAATCGTCAACGCTGCGCAGAGTTCGGTGCTGCTTCTGCCTCCGGACGCTCAGATCCGCACTCCGGTTGTGGTTGTTTATGATGGTTCGCCGGCCTCCGTAAAGGCACTGTCGGTAGCGCGCTACCTCGCGCAAAGGCAAGATAATATTCTGACTGTCTTGACTACCGGAAAGACAGAAAACCAGAAAGCGGGGGCTGCGGAACAGCTTGAGGGAAGCGGGCTCGCGGTGCGTTATCGTTCTTTACCTGATGCGAACATCGCCGGCGTGGCGCAGGGCGTGCGGCAAGAGGCGGCCGGCACACTGATATTATGCTCAGGCCTCTATCTGAAGGAAGGAACGCTGGAAGACCTGCTGGAGCGCCTCGATTGCGCAGTGCTTCTTGTTCGCTGAGAGCAACTTCCAACTTGATCACAAAATTATGTGTTAAACAACGCTGCTTCAGCGACATACTCCTGCCTTCGGCAATGATAACCGTCGGGCTGAATCAATCCCGTCGCGGATTGCCGCCATCATTCCTCGCGGCGCTCTTCGTCCTCCTCGCTTTCCACCGCTTGCACCTTCTCTTCCAAGGGTTCTTGCCAGTCTTCCGATGTCATATCCGTCTCGGAATAGCCGAGATCGTCGCGCGCGATATTGTCCACCGGTCCCGTCCAGTCCTCAGGTGGCTCTATGGCTTCGATACTCTGCTGATGCCAGTCATCGAAATCCATCTCTTCGAGATCGCCGTCGAAATGCTGGGTTTCAACCGTGCCTGCCTCTTCATCCAATGCGGTCACATAAAACTGCTGGCCCTTGTCCCGGTGCCGGTACCATTGCGATATCACGGGTTTGAGCGCTGTGGTCATGGCGCACCTCCTCTTTCCGCTAACGCCTTTAATACGTGTAATGTATTGAAATTCAGACAGCGCGGTCTTTGACGCCTGTCAAAGTAACGTCAATACATCTGTAGTATCTGCTTATCACGCAGATATTTCTATCGGCGACGAAAGTGACAAACATCGATGCGCCAGTCCTTTTTGCACTTCATGCCAGCCGTTCTTTCGGCGAAGACGTGGCGCGGCAACTTGGAATCAGTCTGAGCGCATGCGAGGAAAGAGAATTCGAGGATGGTGAACACAAGTCGCGCCCTCTCGTCAATGTCCGAAATCGGGATGTCTTCGTCATCCAGTCACTTTATAAGGACTCCAAAGTAAGCGTAAACGACAAGCTGGTCCGCCTGATGTTTTTCATCGGCGCGCTCAAAGATGCTTCCGCTGGACGCGTGACGGCCGTGGTTCCCTATCTCGCCTACGCCCGGAAAGATGCCAAGACCCAAACGCGCGATCCGGTCACGACGCGTTACGTGGCACAATTGTTCGAAGCCATGGGCACCGATCGCGCGATCACCATGGACGTGCACAATCTCGCCGCTTTTCAGAATGCCTTTCGTTGCCGCACCGACCATCTGGAAGCGACCAAACTGTTCGTGGCGCACTTTGCGTCGCTGCTGAAAGAGGAATCTCAAATCACGGTGGTGTCCCCGGACATCGGCGGGATGAAGCGGGCCGAACGCTTTCGGCAGGCGCTGGGTCGCGCCTTGAATCGTGAACTGAATGTCGCCTTCATGGAAAAAGCGCGTGCGAAGGGCGTGATGCGCACGGGGCGTCTGATCGGCGAAGTCGGCGGAGCCGCCATCATTATCGACGACCTCATCAGCACCGGCGGAACGCTGTTGGCTGCAGCCGCCGCGTGCCGGGAATATGGTGCCGAAAAAGTTTATGCAGCTGCCACACACGGTATTTTCGTCGGCGACGCCAACCGCCTGTTGTCCGGCACGGAGCTGGACAAGCTTATCGTCACCGACACGATCCCGCCCTTTCGTCTCGATCCGAATCTGGCCCGGAACAAGCTCGTCGTCCTTCCCGTCGCCCCGCTATTTGCGGAAGCGGTCCGGCGCGCACACACTGGCGGTTCGCTGGTGGAGCTGCTGGAAACCTAGAACTTCCCGCCGTAGCTTTCAGCCAGACGCAGATATTCCACGGCCACAGCACGCCAGCGGGGCCAGACGCTCCGTTCCAGGTCGCGCAGGTGCCAGATCGCCAGCCGCGCGCGCAGGCTGGCGCGATACGCCTTGTAGAAATATACGAGTGGTGGCGGTGGATGATCGCCGGTGATCCGGCGGTAGGCCTGGAAAAGCTCCTGCTCGACCTGCGGCGCGCCCAGACGCTCACACTCCATGGAGAGAAACGCCAGCTCATCCGCCGCATCGATAATACGAAAGATGCGGTTGAATTCCAGACAGTCGAAGATCACCGGCGGAGATTCCATACAGACATGCTCCGGGCGCAAATCGCCGTGCCCCTCGATGATCCTTCCTTCGGCCGCGCGGCGGTCGAACAGCGCCGGAGTGCTTCGCAGGAATTTCCATTGCGCGCCGTGCACAAATTCGACAAGCGCTGCGGGTAATTCGAAAAGCGGATTGGCAAGCGCTTCGTGGTTCGCGCGGAGATAATGTTCATACTGCCGGCGGTATTCTTCGCCGCTGATTTTCTGGGGAGTACGCTCCCGGTAAAAATGGGCAAGCCTTTCCGCCACCGTATGCAACTCCACAGGCTCAAGCGCCTGATGCCGGATCAGGTGATCCAGCATCCGCTCCGCCGGCAACCGGCGCATTTTCACGAGCCAGTCAACCACCTCGCCCTGCCCTTCGATCTGCATTTCTCCCCGGGCATTCATCGTGAGCGCCACCAGCCCCCGATACACGCCCGGCGCGAGACGCTGGTTCAGCCTCATTTCCTCTTCGCAACTTTTCTTCCGCGCCGCGAGCGTGCTGAAATCCAGATATTCGTAGCGCACCGTTTTTTTGAGCTTGAAGGCGTCGTGCGGGGTCAGGAAAACCCATGACATGTGGGTTTCCACCGCTTCGACGCGAGCCGGCTTCTCCGGATAGGTTTGCGGCTGCCGCAGCAACGCAATCTTGGTCTCCTGATCCAGAACCGATTCACGCCTGGACAGCGGCATCATGGTTCGGCTCGCTTTCCGGCCAGATGCCTCGCGAACCAGTGGGACGCGGCGGTGGCGACCTGTTCGAGCGTTCCGGGTTCTTCGAACAAGTGGGTGGCACCGGGGATGATCAGCAATTCCTTTTCGGCGCGCAGCTCACGATACGCCAGGCGGTTGAGCTCGATCACCACATCATCGTTCCCGCCCACGATCAGCAGCGTCGGCGCCTGCACGCGCGGGAGATCGTCGAGCGCCAGATCGGGGCGCCCGCCTCGCGACACCACGGCGCGGATCGTCGGCCCGAGTGCCGCGGCCGCCTTGAGTGCCGCGGCCGCGCCGGTACTGGCGCCGAAATAACCAATCGCAAGATGGCGCGTGACCGCCTGCCGTCCCGCCCATTCCGTGGCCAACTGCAAGCGCCGCGTGAGCAGCTCGATATCGAAGCGATTCTCATAAATCCGGTCTTCTTTCTCGGTCAGCAGATCGAATAGCAGCGTCGCGACGCCGCTCTCACGCAACACGCCGGCGACATAGTTGTTACGCGGGCTCAGGCGGCCGCTGCCACTCCCGTGGGCGAACAGCACGAGGCCTTTCGCCCCGGGCGGTACGATGAGTGCGCCTTCATGGACATCGGCGTCCATCGGGATTCTGACCGGTTGTTCACGGTCATGGGCGGTCATGTTCTTTCACCCGCTCTTCCGGGGCCGCCAAACGCAGGAGCGCAACCACTTCTTCGTCGGTTACCTGGTAAAAGGAATCGTAATAGGCGCCGACCGCGCCAAGATAATAAGGAGATCGATCCAGCACCACGAATTCGTCCACTTCGCGCGACATCCGTTCCACGGTATCGGGCGGGGCGACCGGCACTGCCACCACCAGGTGCCCCGGCTTGCGGCGCCGCGCTTCGCGGATTGAGACTTCCATGGTAAGACCCGTGGCAATACCGTCGTCCACGATGATCGCTGTTTTCCCTTCCACCGGAGCCGGTTCACGTCCACCCAGATACAGCACACGGCGGCGACGCGCCTCCTGGCGTTCGGCTTCGACCTCCTGCCGGAACCACTGTGGATCCACGCGCGCGACTTCACGCTGGTTGGACACCATCTCGCCGCTTTCCACGACGGCGCCGATGGCGTATTCAGGTTGCAGGGGGTGACCGATTTTCCGGGGGATAAGGAGATCGAGCGGCATGCCTAATGCCCGCGCCACTTCCGCGCCCAGCACTACGCCGCCGCGTGGCAGGGCATAAACCACGCCGTTCTGGCCCTCATATTTCTTCAGTGCCTGCGCGAGCTTCTTGCCCGCGTCGGCCCGGTCGCGGAAGCGCATGGCAAGCTCCACTTTGTCTTGGATGGAAGAACAGACTATTCCCTTCCCGCGAACCGTCCTTGATAAGGATCAATATCGCGCGGTAGCGCGTTAAGGGATCGATTCAGTGGTGTAACGCTGTATACGAATGCGGCTCGACCAGTAGTCCGGCGGCAGACCGGCCTTGTGCTTGAGGTGGCGCAGGAACTCACGCGGCTCGGGCAGCTGTTCCCACACCGATGGTAGAAACGTGCCGCGATAGAAACCTTCCTCGATAATCAGCCCATCCACCTGCGGGCGCAATTGGGCGAGCAGATCCTCCTCGGAGGAAAACGGCACCGGCTCGGGCAGGCTTAATATGGAAATGTGGATATCGAGGCGTTCGTATTCCGGCCAAGTCAGCGTCGGGAAACGCGTGTCGCGGAACGCCGCGCCGTAGGCGTTGCTCACCACGTCTTCGACCAGCGTCCGGCGCGCTTCGAGCGTCCCGATGCAGCCGCGCAGCTTTTCTTCGACATGCAAGGTGACAAACGTAGCGCGCAAGAGACATAACGGCTCCGGATAATCGGCCGCGCGAACCGTGAGAGTCTCGCCGCACAAGCCTTTTTTGATCGAATCCCCCGCCAATTGCAGAAGCTGCTGTTTGTGCAACGGCGCGAGGACGGGCGGTAGGTTATTCAAAGACGTATGCGCCATAGCCTACCACCCGATCATGAGAACCAGCGGTGTCGCCGGAATTGCGCAAATCAATGGTCTTCGCCTTGAGGCCAAGCCGGCGCGCCACGTGCAGCAGGCCGTTCACCGGGTTGCGCCCGCAGGCGTGATCGTAATCGATATCCTCGGGCCGCAACTCTTCAATCGCCTGCGAGGTCGCGCGATCCAGTTTCTGCGCGGTTTTATAGTCGTGATAGTGACTCAGGTCCGAACTGATGACGATCAAGGTTTCCGGCCCGCCCCAGAGAAGATCGAGCACCTCGCCGATTTCCTCGGGCCCGGCATCGCCCACCACCAGCGGCACCAGGCTGAACTCACACAGCACTTCCTGGAGGAATGGCAGATGCACCTCGAGGCTGTGCTCCTGCACGTGGGCGGCGTCCATCACGCGTACGTAAGAGAGACGGGATATTTTTTTGACCGCCTCCTGGTCCACGGGAATGCGCCCCAGAGGGGTCATGAAGTAATCCGCGGCGGAAAGCGCCAACCCGTGAAACCCGACTCGGTGCGCGGGACCGAGCAGCACCACGCGCGTGACACGGCCGCGCGCCTGTTTGAGCCGCGCATAAGCCGATGCTGCGATAGGGCCGGAATAGATATAACCTGCATGGGGCGCGATAATGGCCTTGGGTACGGTCCCGGCAGCGGGTACCGCACCGAGAAAATCCGTAACCATAGCGCGCAATTCACGCGGATCTGCGGGGTAAAATAGGCCGGCCACCGCCGGATTTCGCACACTGGTCATGATTCTTGCTTCCCGAAACTTATTATTACAATGTGCCCGAGCGGGACTATTTTCAAGTAAATCCATGCAGGCGTACGATGAACGTTGATTTTGTCTGTTGCCAGCCGCATTTACCAACTATGTCCACGGAAGCGGAAATCCTCGATTCGGCGTCGGTGGTCCCGACCCGCTATTGGCACAAGCTCGACGACGGGCGGGTCCAGTGCGATGTCTGCCCGCGTTACTGCAAGCTGCACGAGGGCCAGCGCGGCCTGTGTTTCGTGCGCGGCAATCATAACGATCAGATTGTGCTGACCACCTATGGCCGCTCAAGCGGCTATTGCGTGGACCCAATCGAGAAAAAACCGCTCAACCAATTTCTCCCCGGGACACCAGTCCTTTCCTTCGGCACCGCTGGCTGCAATCTCGCGTGCAAATTCTGCCAGAACTGGGACATCAGCAAATCGCGCGAACTCGACACGCTGATGGATCAGGCTTCGCCCGAAACCATCGCCAAGGCGGCCAAGGAACTCGATTGCCGCAGCGTGGCTTATACCTATAACGATCCGACAATCTTCATGGAGTATGCGATTGATGTCGCCAAGGCTTGCCGCAAACTCGGCATTAAATCCGTCGCGGTCACGGCCGGGTACATGTGCGACGAGCCGCGGCGCGAATTTTACCAATACATGGACGCGGCTAACGTGGACCTCAAGGCCTTCACCGAGGATTTCTACTGGAAGGTGACCGGTTCGCATCTGCAGCCCGTGCTGGACACGCTCAAGTACCTCAAGCACGAAACCAAGGTCTGGTTCGAGATCACCACCCTGCTCATCCCCGGCCTCAATGACTCGGAAAAGGAGCTCGAGGAAATGACGCAGTGGGTGGCGGAAAATCTCGGGCCCGACGTACCGATGCACTTTTCCGCGTTTCACCCGGACTGGAAAATGCGCGATATACCGCCGACACCGCCGGCCACGCTCATCAACGCGCGCCGGATCGCGATGAAAAACGGCGTGCGCTATGCCTATACCGGCAATGTGCACAACGAAGCCGGCGATTCGACCTATTGCCATCATTGCGGCGCCAAGGTCATCGGACGCGACTGGTACAATCTCACCGCCTGGAATCTCGATAGCGAGGGAAAATGCATGGCCTGCGGCACTGCCTGCGCGGGGGTGTTCGAGGCCAGGCCGGGCACGTGGGGCGCGCGACGTCAGCCCGTGCGCTTGGCGAATTTCGCCGCCTGACTCCTCACCGCCGGTTCCATCCGGATCGGATCGCGGTTTGACGGCCATCATGTTTCCGCGGCGACAACGGTGATATACATCTGTTCATGTCAGACACCGCGGGAAATGTTTTCGATCTTCCCGAAATGCGTAATCGCGGGCAGGTATTCCGCGACCGTACACACGCCGGGAATGTGCTGGCGTGGATGCTGGGTGCGTTTCGCGGTACAGACGCGCTGATCCTTGCGATTCCGGCCGGTGGCGTACCGGTAGCGGCGGAGGTGGCGAAACAGCTCGGCCTGCCGCTCGATCTCGCGGTCGTCAGCAAGATCACTTTGCCCTGGAGCACGGAATCGGGATACGGCGCAGTGGCCTTCGATGGCACGGTGCAGCTGAATCAGGAACTGGTCGCGGTCCTGGGATTGCGGCCGGAAGTGGTGCAGAACGGCATCGCCCGCACCAAAGAAAAAGTGGAACGCCGTCTGCGTCAGTTGCGCGGGGATCCTTTTCTGCCGGATCTCAGGCACCGCACCATCATCCTCATTGACGATGGTCTTGCATCCGGGTTTACCCTGCTCACCGCGGTGGAAGCGATACATCGTCTTGCGGCGGATAAAATGATCGTCGCGATTCCTACAGCACATGCGACCGCCGCCGCACGAATTGCCGCCAAAGTGGACTCGCTGTATTGTCCGAATATCCGTGAAGGTATGAGTTTTGCCGTCGCCGATGCTTACGAGCAGTGGACAGACGTGGATGAAGCGACGGTAGTCGAAATCATGCGCCGCTTTCAAAAAAATCATTAATGCCGCCTGTTCCGTGCCATGAACAAGAACCGCTGGGAACATTTTTCACATGAGGCCGATATGGGCGTGCGCGGGATTGGTAAATCCAAGGAAGAGGCTTTCGAGCAGGCGGCTATCGCCATGTCGGCCGTGATTACCGATCCGGCAAACATTTCCACTGTCGAAACAGTGGAAATTGCCTGTGCGGCGCCAGACGATGAACTGCTGCTGGTGGACTGGCTCAATGCGCTCATTTACGAGATGGCCACGCGCAAATGGCTGTTCAGCCGTTTCGAGGTTCATATTCAGAATCATGTGCTCACGGCACGCGCTTGGGGCCAGCCGATGGATACCGGCAAACATCAACTGGCGGTCGAGATCAAGGGCGCGACTTACACCGCGTTGCGGGTCGCGCGCGAGAGCAATGGCGAATGGATCGCGCAGTGTGTGGTGGATGTATGAGGAGAACGGCCATCGGCGACACATACTTGTGGGTGGCTGACCCACAACACATTGCCGTCATTCCCGCGAAAGCGGGAATCCAGGTCTTGAATGGTATCGCGCGCCTAGCGCGCGATCTCAAAAGCTATGTGCGGGTGGCTCCGCCCTTGCGCCCATCTTTTGTCGAATCGCCTTCCGATGATTAAAAGCTACTTGTGGGTGGCTGACCCACGGCAGGTGACTTTCTCTTGTGCGCACAAGAGAAAGTCACCAAAGAGAATGCGCCCCGGTCGCTTCGCCGCGCATACACCGGGCGGTGCCCTGTTCGCACCCGGGGCGCGCCAGCATGGCGCGCCCGTTCGGCGGCGCGGAAGTCCACCGGACTTCCGCG
>DATICK010000065.1:0-20951 GCA_035456865.1 Sulfuricaulis sp. | reverse complement strand
AAGAAACGTTTTTCCAGGACTCGTCACCGCACCTCGCTGTTGTCGCGCGCGCGGCAGAACCTGAGCCTTTACTGGTACACAACGGACAAAGACCCGCTGATTTTCATCTTCGTGATCAGCTTGGTCGTGACCACGTTTGGTTATGTCATGCACTCGGCTTTCACCAGGCAAGACGATGTGAAGAATCTGACTTGTCTTGCGTTCAACGTGTACTTCGAGGCACGCGGTGAATCCGAGGCCGGTCAATACGCGGTGGCCGAGGTCACCATGAACCGTGTGGCCTCGGGCCGCTACCCGGACACGGTCTGCGGCGTGGTGCATCAGAAGAACTGGGACCCGCTCCGCAAGCGCTACGTGAGCGCCTTTTCCTGGAACGAACTGGACGAACGGCCGTCGCTCGAGGACGAGACGTTCCGGCAAGCCTGGGAGGTCGCCGAAACGGTTTACTACGGGCGTTATACGCCGACGCTCGCGGGTGCGCTGCATTACCATGCCACGTATATCAAGCCCAGCTGGGCCCGCGGCAAAAAACCCGTCGCGCGGATCGGCCAACATATCTTCTACAGATAACGCAAGTCTGCGTGCCGCGCCTGGTTCAGCTTCCTGCCACTGAACTCAGTGGTTTTATAGCGCGCCACAAACGCCGCGAACTGTTCGACATAAACGCGCAGGCGTTCGCGCAGTTCGTTGTCCGTAAGATGGCCTTGCGCGTCAAATATTTTTCCGGCGCCGGAAATGTAGAGGTTTTTTCCGAAGAAAGGACGGGTGCCGAGCGTGCGCAGGATCGGCAGCCATGCCGTTTGTGAAAATGCCGTGCCCATGCCGCCGGGCGTGGCACCGATGAGCCCGACGGGCTTGCCGCCGAACACCCGGCCGATGTCGGATGCGGGACGGGACAGCCAATCGATGGCGTTCTTGAAGACACCGGGAATGGAATTGTTGTACTCGGGGGTGACCAGTAAAAGCCCGTCCACGGCGGCGACGCGGTCTTTCAAGGCCGCCACCGCTTTCGGAATGCCTTGTTCGGCTTCCAGGTCACCGTCGTAGAGCGGAATTTCCCTGATTGATGCGATTTCAATCGTGCAACTGGCCGGCGCCAGTTCAGCGGCGGTGCGCAGCAGTACGGTGTTGCACGAACCACGCCGCAAACTGCCGGACAGGCCGATGATCGTGGTCATGTTTATTGCTCCCCGTTTAAATTATCCGGCACGTCATGACTTGTCCCTTGACGAGGTGTCTTCTTCAAACAACCGTTCAAGCTCTTCCGCGCCCTGCCGCGCGGCGGCTATCAGCTGTGCCTCGTCGTGATAAATTTTATGCTGGCGCTCGAGCAAGGCTTCATCGTGCTCGCGGAACCGGTGCACGGCTTCATTCGCCTCGGCTTCGGTGTGCCCCACCGCCATCAGCACGTCGCGCGCCAGTTCAATGCTCGATAAAAAAGTCTCGCGGATTTGCCTGTCCACGCCGAGGTCCATGAGGCGGTAGGCGTGGATGCGGTTGCGGGCACGCGCGTAGATTTTTAGGTGCGGGTAATGTTTCCTGACCATCTGCGCGGTTTTGATCGAGGCCTCGATGTCGTCGATGGCGAGCACGAAAACTTCCGCCAAATCGGCGCGCGCAGCGCGCAGCAGGTCGAGACGCGAGGCGTCGCCGAAGTAAATCTTGTTGCCGAACTTGCGCACGAAGTCGACCTGCTCGAAGCTCGCTTCCAGCACCGTAAACGGGATTTTTTTCATGCGCAGCGTGCGTGCGATCATCTGGCCGAATCGCCCGAACCCGGCGATGATGACGCGGTGTTCGTGCGCTTCGATTTTGTCGAATTGCCTGGCTTTCTCCGTGACGCACCCGATCTTGAATATATTTTCATTCAAGGTCACGAGCAGGGGGGTGACCATCATGGAAACCGATACGACCACGATCAGCAGGTCCGCCAGGGTATTGTCCAGCACCTGCGCGCCCACGGCCGTGCCGAACAAGACGAAGGCGAATTCGCCGCCCTGGGAAATATACAGGGCCAGGTTGAATGCCGCGCCGTGACCCAGTTTGGCCATGCGCCCCAGCCCGTAGAGCAACAGCGATTTAACGGCCACCAATCCCACGACCAGCCCCAGCACGGCGAGTGGCCGGTCGACCACCAGCCCCAGGTTCATGGTCATGCCGACCGCCATGAAAAACAGTCCGAGCAGCAGGCCTTTGAACGGTTCGATGTCGGCTTCCAGTTCGTGGCGGTATTCCGAATCGGCCAGCAACACGCCCGCCAGAAACGCCCCCAGCGCCATGGACAGACCGGCCGATTGGACCAACAACGCTGTTCCTATCACCACTAGCAAGGCTGCGGCGATAAATACCTCGTGACTTGTGGCGGAGGCGGCAAGCCGCAGGAACGGGCGCAACAACCAGCGGCCGCCGGCGACGACAGCCACGACGACGGCCACGGGCTTGAGGGCGGAAAGTAAATCCCATCCGTGTTCGAGGTGGCTTCCGCCCAACAACGGAATCAGCGCGAGCAGGGGGATGGCGGCAATATCCTGCAGCAGCAGTATCGTGAACGACGCGCGTCCGTAATGGGTGGTAAGTTTCTTTCGCTCCGCCAGGATTTGCAGCGCGAAAGCGGTGGAAGAAAGCGACAGCACCAGGCCGACCACGAAGGCGGTCGTGGCCGGCAGTCCCAGCGACATCCCGGCGGCGCCCAGAACCAGGCCGGTAACGATAAATTGCGCGCCCCCGAGACCTAAGATGGGACGGCGCAATTCCCACAGGCGCGACGGCCGCAGTTCCAGCCCGATCACGAATAGCAGCAAGACCACGCCGAGTTCGGCAAAATGCAGAATGTTCTCAACATCGCTGATGAAGCCGAATAGCCACGGACCGATGAGCACGCCGGCGATGAGATAACCCAGCACCGTGCCCATGCCGAGTTTTTTGAACAAAGGTACTGCGATGACCGCCGCCGCGAGAAACACGACCGTTTCGTGCACCAACGACATGCTCATTAAAAAGTTTCCTTGGTATTCAGCGAGCAGAAACGATCATGCTGCCTGACCACTGCGCGACCGACAAGCCTCCGCCGCGCGATTGACGCGAAATCTCCGACTGTTTCATTAACCCCTCCGTCCGCATGGCTTCCTTTGCACGATGGATGGACAATAAGGAACAATCAGGTATGGTGGATTCCAGAATTACGGGAGCAATCAAGCATGTCGGGTTTGAAGGACAAGGTAATGATCATCACCGGCGCGGCCGGCAATCTCGGCCGCGCCGTGGCGGCGTGCGTGCAGGCACAGGGAGCCAGGATGGTCCTGGTCGAGCGGTCGGTCGAGCACTTGAAGGCGGCTTATGGCGAGCTGAAAGGGTCGGATCATCAATGGCTCGCCGGCGATGTCGACATGACCGACCCGAAAGCGGTGAACGCCATGGCGGCCGAGGCACACAAGCGCTTCGGGCGGCTCGACGGGCTGGTGAACACCGTCGGCGGATTTCGCGGCGGCAAGCCGGTGCACGAGGCCGATCTCGCGGAATGGGATTTCATGTACGACATCAATGTCCGCACCGCGCTCCACGCGTGCCGCGCCGTGATTCCGTACATGCTACAAGCACAGCGCGGGCGCATTGTTAACGTCGCGAGCCGCAACGCGTTTCAGGGCAGCCCCAACTACGCCGCCTACAGCGCCGCGAAGACGGCGGTGCTGCGGCTGACCGAGAGCCTGGCGGGCGAGCTCAAGACGCGCGGCATCAACGTCAACTGCATCGTGCCGGGTACGATCGATACACCGCAGAACCGCGAGGCCATGCCCAAGGCGGATTTTTCCACCTGGGTCCCGCCCGAAGACATTGCCCACGTCATCGCGTTTCTGTTGTCGGATGAAGCGCGGTCGGTCACCGGCGCCGCGGTGCCGGTGTACGGGAGGAGCTGATTCCGCGAAGCGCCCGGTCTAGGGCACGACACGGTACGGCCGCATCATTTCGTGGTCCTCGTGTTCGAGGACGTGACAGTGCCACACGTACAGGCCGGGCAGATCAAAGGTCGAGACCACGCGCGTGACTTCGCCCGGGTTGGCGATCACAGTGTCCTTCCATCCTCTTTCGTTGGCATGCGCCGGCTGCGGCGCGCCGGTCAGCTTGAGGGTCTCGGGTCTGCCGGGCACGAACGAATCGTGATCGAAGCGTTGGCGGTCGAGTACGCGGAAGTGCACCAGATGCAGGTGTACCGGGTGCGCGTCCGCGGTGGCATTGACGATGCGCCACACTTCGGTCGTGCCGGTGCGCGGATTCTCCGAGATCGGGTCATCCCAGCCGAGCGCGCCGGATTCGAGCGTGCCGAGCATCGGTTTCACGCGTCCGTATTCATCCTTGATTTCAGCCAGTAGCACCGTGCGTTCGCTGTTGGCGCGCGGCGTCGTGATCGGCGCGCGCAGCGTCGCTGGCAGCCGGATGTCGGCGATTGCCGAGCGTGGGCGCGTGACCCGGAACGCCATGATGCGGCCGGTGGTGGCGGGATCCACTACGTCGCCGTTCGGATAGGGCGTCCTGGCGTCGTTGCGCATGATGATGGTTTTGCCGGCGAGCGCCGGGCCGGAGAAATCCACGATAATGTCGGCGCGTTCGGCCGGCGCGAGCGTCAGCTCCTTGAGTACGATCGGCGCCGGCAACAGGCCACCGTCGCTGCCAATCTGATGCAGGGTCTGGCCCGAGTCGAGCCACAGATGGTAGAAGCGCGCGTTCGAGCCGTTCAGCAACCGGAAGCGATAGTGACGCGGCTCCACCTCCAGGACCGGCCACAGCTTGCCATTGACCAGGATCATGTCGCCGAAAAACTCCGGCTCGATCGACGGGCTTAATGCGCCGGTGAGCGGGTCGCGCGGCAGATTCATCGACGCTTCGCCCGGAATTTCACTGCGTTCGGGACGTTGTTCCACCTCGCCGACGTCGGCAGTGTAGGCGAGCGAGCCATTACGCCGGAATGCGCGATCCTGGATCAGCAATGGGATTTCATAGGCGCGATCCGGCAGCGCGCCGTCGCGTTGCAGGCGCGCCTCGTTGTCGTCGCGAAGGAGGTAAAAACCCGCGAGCCCGGCATACACGTTCAGGCGCGTGATGCCCATCGCATGGTCGTGGTACCAGAGCGTCGCCGCCTCCTGGTCGTTCGGGTAATCGTAGACCTCGCGACTGAAGAACGGGCCGCGCTCCTTGAAGCCCGGCGAGAACCACGCCTCCGGGTAACCGTCGCTATGATCCGGTACGTGGCCGCCGTGCAAATGCACCACTGTGCGCACGAACGGACGGCAGTGGGAGTGGCCGTGCGCCGCGTCCGGGCCGCAGTGCACGGTGGTATCCACCGGCAGCAAATGTTTATCCGGCAGCGCGTTTTCCCAGCGAACCCGCACCGGGCGCCCGGTGCGGGCTTCGATCGTGGGGCCGGGATAGATCGCGCGCGCGTCGCCGACGCCATAACCCCAGACGGTGGTGCGCAGCGGCTTGCCGCTCGCGGGATCAACAAGCCCCAGTTCCTGTTCGACCTGTTGCATGCGGATGCGGTAGTAATCCACGCCCGGGACGCGCGTGGTGTCGGGTATCGCGGTTGCGGCGAGCGGGTTGGGCAGGGCGTTGACGAACATGGGCTGGCTTCCCGGGTCGAGCCGGTCGATGGAATCTGGCGGTACATGCACGCAGGCGCCGAGTATCGCAAGAGCGAGAAATCCGGTTACCCTGGCCGCGTGCATGTACATGGCGATACGCTTTCCGGTTGATACAGGATAAAGACATGTTGATGGCCGGGATCATAACACCCGCTCGATACCTCGATACACGGGCAGAAAGTTTGGATATTGAATTCCTCCGGGCGCAACAATGACTTGACGGGCCATCAGTCGGCCGGTATCGGGTTAATCCGCCTCAAGCCCGACCACAGCTGTGAGCATCCCGATGGAACCATGCTCGATCCCGTCGATGGGTAGTGAAATTCCCTCGTGGCCACTCTGAAGCGCGATGATGTACAGCAGCGGCAGGTAGTGCTCCGGCGTGGGCACACTCAGACGCGCATCCTCGCCCAGCGACAGGTAATCGATCAGTGATCCATGTTCGTGCGCAGCCAGGAAACCGCGCACGGTGTTATTGAAGCGTACTGCCCAATCGTAAGGTTTCGCGTCTTCGGTCCATTGAATCCGACCGAGGTTGTGCACCACGTTGCCACTGCCGACGATCAGCACGCCTTCGTCGCGCAGCGCTGCGAGCTTTTGCGCCAGCTCGTAATGAAAGCGTGGTGGCCTGGTGCCGTCGATGCTCAGCTGCACCACCGGAACATCAACACGGGGAAACGCATGCACCAGCACCGACCAGCTACCGTGGTCCAGCCCCCATGAGCTGTCCAGCGTCACCTCGACGGGCGCCAGCAGCTGGCGCACATGCGCGGCCAGTGCCGGGTCGCCGGGCGCGGGGTACTGCACCTCGAAGAGTTCCTGCGGGAACCCGCCGAAATCGTGAATGGTCCGCGGCTGTTCCATCGAGGTCACGGCCGTACCGCGCGTGTACCAGTGCGCGGATATCGCCAGGATTGCTTTCGGCTTTGGCACAGACTCGCCCAGGCGGCGCCAGGTTTCAGTGTAGCGATTATGCTCAAGCGTATTCATCGGGCTGCCGTGCCCGAAGAACACCGCCGGCATGCGTGACGTTCCAGATGTCATCTCGTTCGGGCGTGATGCCGGATCAATTGATCAGTCCCTCCGCCTTCATGGCTTCCTTCACCGCCGGGCGCGCGGCAATGCGGCCCGCGTAATCCATGAGTGTCGGCCATTTGCTCATGTCGAGCTTGAACAAATTCGCCCAGCCGAGAATCGTGAAGAGATAGGCGTCGGCGATCGTGAATTTATCGCCCATCAGATACGGTTTGCTGCCGAGCATCTTCACCAGGAAATCGCAGCGCCTGCCGAACAACGCGATCTGGTTGTCCTTCCATTCCGGCGTGAGCTTGGGATTGAACAGGGCGCTGAGCGTCTTGTGCACTTCAGAAGAGATGAAATTGAGCCATTCCATAAGACGGTAGCGCTCCATCGTCCCGGCCTTGGGCGCGAGCCCGGAGGCGGGCTTCAGGTCGGCCACGTATTGCAGCAGGACCGCGTCTTCGGTCAGGACCTGCCCGTCGTCGAGCCGGAGTGCCGGGACATAGCCCTTGGGATTGATCTGGTAGTAGTCCTCGCCGTTTGCGGTCTGGTGCTTGGCGAGATCCACCTTGTCCAGATCGAACGGAATACCGGCTTCGCGCAGCGCGATATGCACCGCCATGGAGCAGGCGCCCGGGGAATAATAGAGTTTCATGTATTTCTCCTGTGTCAGATACTCGTGAAATACCCACGGCGGATGTCTCCGTCGTGGATTCGGTAAAAAATCAAAGATTCAGAATGTCTTCCGCACGGTTTGCCGTGCAAAAACGATCGCGGTCGTGCGCGCGGCTGAAATCAAGCAGCGGCCCCAGCGGCACGATGCCAGACGGGTTGAGATGCCGGTGGCTCAGGAAATAATGCCGTTTGATGTGGTCGAAATCGACCGTCGCCGCGACGCCCGGTACCTGGTACAGGTCGCGCAGGTAGTTCGACAGGTTCGGATAGTCCTCGATGCGCTGCAGGTTGCATTTGAAATGCGCGACGTACACAGCGTCGAACCGGATCAATGTCGTGAACAGCCGCCAGTCGGCTTCGGTCAGCGTGTCGCCGACAAGATAACGCGATTGTCCCAGGCGTGTCTCGATCTCGTCGAGCGCGCCAAACAGGCGCGTGATCGCGGATTCGTACACCCGCTGGCTGCCGGCGAAACCAGCCTTGTACACGCCGTTGTTGATGCGTTCGTACACGAAGGCATTGACCTCGTCGATTTCCGGGCGCAAAGCCGCGGGATAGAAATCGGTTTTCACGGAGGTGAAGGCGTTGAATTCGCTGTTGAGCATGCGGATGATTTCAGCCGATTCGTTGTTGACGATCCGCCTGGTCCGCTTGTCCCACAGCACCGGTACGGTCACGCGCCCGGAATAGTCAGGCTTGGTGCGCGTGTAGGCCTCGCGCAGGAAGGCAAAACTGTTGACTGCGTCGGTGAAGTCGTCATGGAATACCCAGCCGCCTTCGGTAATGACCGGGTCCACCACCGACATCGAAATTACGTCCTCGAGTTGCTTGAGCTTGCGATAGATGATCGTGCGGTGCGCCCACGGGCAGGCGAGTGACACGTACAGATGATAGCGCCCGGCTTCGGCCGGATAGCCGCTGACGCCGTTCGCGGTGACCACGTCGCGGAACTGGCTGTCGGCGCGGATGAACTCGCCGGCGGTCTTGCTGGTGTCGTACCAGCCTTCATGCCACTCGCCTTTAATCAAATAGCCCATGGGACTTGTCCTTTCCCCGTTAGGCCGGTTGCCGCACAGGGATCGCGGCCGAGGCGCGCATGGCCAGCGCGCCATCGCCGAGCAAGGCCTGCACTGCAGACGCGATCGCGAGGAACACAGGATACTCCCATCCGCCATTCGGCGCGCTGAATACCCAGCCATTGGGGATGTGCACCATCGCCGCACCGATCAGAATGGGGATGAGGGCAAGCGAAACCCAGCGCGTGTACACGCCGAGCACCAGCAGGGCGCCACCAACCAACTCAGCACCGAACACGACATAGGCCAGGAAACCGGGGTATCCGAGCGTCTCGAAAAATTTGACCGTGCCGGGCAGCGTGAATACCACAAGCTTTAGCAACGCATGGGCGATGAACATGACACCCAGGCTCAAACGCAACAACAATGCAGCATAGGGGGCGGTATTGGTGTTAATCATGGTTTTCTCCTTAAGAAGTATGATGAGATTGAAAGGAAGTCAGGCCAGGGTTCAGCCGGTTTGTTTCAGTGCGCGCCGGTATCCGCCACTTGATGCCGGGACGGGGACGCGTTATCCACGAATGCGCATGCTGTACGGATTCATCCATGCGATGACACTCGCAGTCGCGCGGAAAGTGAGAAGATTTGATCAAGCCCATGTTTGGCTCCTCCTTGATTTACGGCAAATCAAACAACAATACTTCGGCTGAACCGTCGGCGGTCAAACTTAGCGTCGGCTCATTCTCGATGCCTGCGCCATCGCCGGCATGCAGCATTGTTCCGTTGAGCTTCACCGCGCCGCGCGCGACCTGCAGCCAGGCGCGCCGCCCGGACGCCAGCGTGTGTGTCGCCTCGTTACCATTCAGGCGCGCGGCGTAAACGCGCGCGTTCTGATGGATGGTGAGCGAACCGTCGTGACCGTCGGGCGAGGCCACCAGTCGCAGCTGGCCGTTGAGCCCGATGCGCTTCTGCTCGTAACCCGGCTTCACGCCCTGCCGGTCCGGCAGGATCCATATCTGCAGAAAATGCACCGGCTCGCTTTGGGAGTGATTGAATTCGCTGTGGCGAATGCCGGTGCCGGCGCTCATGCGCTGCACCTCGCCGGGGCGTATCACCGAGCCGGTGCCGAGGCTGTCCTTGTGCTCGAGCGCGCCCTCGAGGACGTAAGTGATGATTTCCATGTCGCGGTGCGGATGGGTGGGAAAGCCCTCGCCCGGCGCCACCCGATCCTCGTTGATGACCCGCAGCGCGGAGAAGCTCACATGCTTCGGGTCGTGATAATCGGCGAAGGAAAACGTATGCCAGGAGTCGAGCCAGCCGTGATTGGCGTGGCCGCGGTCATGAGCCTTGCGCAGCTGTAACATGTCATTCGCTCCTTTTTCGCCTTGTTTTATTCACATGGGTTGAATATGATTCAAATGGTATTATTGTATTTAATGCCTTGATATCGATAAATTCCGGTTAAGTTGATCAAAAATACTGAATATGCGTCTGACTCTGGAAGCTTTGACCGTCTTGGATGCCATCGACCGCAAAGGCAGCTTTGCGGCCGCCGCCGAGGAACTGCACCGCGTGCCCTCGGCCATGACCTATGCGGTGCATAAGCTGGAAGAGGACCTGGACGTGTTGCTGTTTGACCGCAGTGGCCACCGCGCGCAGCTAACCGAGGCCGGCAAGCAATTGCTGAGCGAAGGGCGTCATTTATTGCACGCCGCGGCCGAGCTTGAGGCGCGCGTCAAGCGTGTGGCCACCGGTTACGAGGTCGAGCTGCGCATCGCGGTCGACGACGTTATTCCGATGGAGCGGCTTTACCCGTTGTTCGGCGAATTCTATGTCCAGGACTGCGGCACGCGACTGCGCATACTCACGGAGGTTTACGGTGGGGCATGGGACGCTTTAGTGACCGGACGCGCCGATCTCGTGATCGGCGCGCCGGGCGAGGGGCCATCCGGAAGTTTTTCGACGCGACCGCTGGTTTCGATAGAGTGGCTGTTCGCGGTGGCGCCGGCGCACCCGCTGGCGAAAGTACCGGAGCCGATCCCGCCCGAGGAAATACTCAAGTACCGCTCGGTCGCGGCCGCCGACAGCTCCCGCAACCTGCCGGCGCGCACCTCGGGTCTGCTAACCGGACAGGACGTGCTGACGGTGCCGGACATGCGTCACAAGATCGCGTTTCAGTGCGCCGGTCTCGGCGTGGGTTACGTGCCTGCGCACATGGTGCGGGCGGAACTCGAGGCCGGCCGATTGGTGGCGAAACAGGTGCTCGAAACGAAACCCGGCATGACGCTGCTGACTGTATGGCGCACGGCTGACAAGGGCAAAGCGCTTCGCTGGTTTCTCAGGAAACTCGAGGATGAGAAGTTTCGCGAAAGCCTCGTGTCCTGATATCCCCAATTGGCGTGCCGTGGTGGAGACATCTACACTGAAGCAATCCATTTCTTGCGTATCCTGACTAAGACCATTATCCGATGACAGACAGCAACCAAAGACGAGCGAACTACCCACGCACGCATAAGACCGGTGCGGCTATTTTTCTGGTGATGGCCACCGTAATATTGGGCGCCTGCACGACGCCGTCGCCTGCGCCGGAATCCGCCAGCGAACCGGTCGCGGCGAATACCCCACAGAGAAGCTCAAAGTCTTCTGGTATTGCTTATCAGGAAAGCGCCGTTTCCATTGCCAGAATCGAGGCGCCGATGGTCGGTCTCGTCGGCGCCCACCGGATAGGAAGCGCACAGGCAAAGATCGGCATCGTGGAATTTTCCGATTACCAGTGCCCCTACTGTCGTGGTTTTCACGACCAGGTTTTTCCCCGGCTCAAAAAGGAATACGTCGACACCGGCATCGTGCAATTCATCCACAAGGATCTGCCCCTGAAATCGATTCATCCGCAGGCGCTGCCCGCCGCACTGGCTGCCAGTTGCGCCGGTCTGCAGAAGCGCTTCTGGCCGATGCACGAGGCGCTGTATGCGAATTACGCCAAGCTGTCTCCGACACTGTATCCGCAACTTGCGCGCGAGATCGGGTTGGACGAAGCAAAATTCACGGCTTGTCTCGGCGATGCCTCGCGTGAGCAAGTCGTCATGCGCGACGTGGCCGAGGCGCGGGGATTGGGTATTACCGGCACGCCGTCATTCGTGATCGGAAAAATCCAGGGTGATGTGCTGACCGCGGTTCGTCTGTCCAAGGGCGCGCCGAGCTTCGAGGTCTTCGCGCAGGAAATCGAGAAATTGCTTAAGACAGCAGATTCCGGCGCTACACCACAAACAAAATAACCGCATAGCGCGCCGCTTTGCCGGCGCCGATGAAAAGCGCCGAAAGCACGGCGTTCATGCGCAGCCAGCCGGCCGCGAAGCACAGGGGATCGCCGACGATCGGGAGCCACGACAGCAGCAACAGCGGGCTGCCCCATTTTTTCAGTTGCGCGACGGCACGTTTCTGGTGAGGTTTACGTGGCTGATCCAGCGGGTAACGCTTCGCCAGCAGCCAACCGAGCAGCCAAGTGCTCATGCCGCCGAGTGTATTACCCAGCGTCGCCACCCCCAGCAGCGTTCCGGGGCTGTAATGGTGGCTATGCCACAGCGCCGCCAGTACCACTTCGGACCCGCCCGGGAACAGCGTGGCGGACACGAAGGCGCTGACGAAAAGACCCCAGAGGCTCAGGTCATCCACGGCGGCTCGGCCGGCGAAAGTTCATTCCCCCATCATGCCATGCTTTATATAATGATCGAACGATTCCAGGTGATTTTCATATGGCAGGCAATAATTCCGGTCCGCGCAAACCCGCCGGACAGCTCGATAGCAGAAAGCTCGACGACGTCGTCGCGAAAGCGCACAAGCAGCGCGACATGCGCATGGCGGGCTACCGCGAGCAGTCGCTCAAGCTCCATCCGTGGGTCTGCGGACGCTGCGGGCGCACCTTCACGCGCGAGAACCTGAACGAGCTCACGGTGCATCACAAGGACCATAATCACGAGAACAACCCGTCCGACGGCAGCAACTGGGAAAATCTCTGCCTTTATTGCCACGACAACGAGCATCAGCGTTTCGCGTATCTGGTACGCGGCGAGGGATTCATGCCCGAAGCAGACAAAAAAAAGCCGGCGACTCACAACCCCTTCGCTGGTCTTAAGGATAAATTGAAAAACAAATAAGCCGGACTTGCATGAACACCTTCCAGGTCATTGACCGCGATTTTCTCGAGCAGGTTTCCACGGAGGCCAAGAAATCTCCGCGCCGGCGCAAGAATTATAATTTTCATGTCTCGGAAAGCGACGCCTGCCACCGGCTCCTGAATGCGATCGAGCCGGAGTCCTATATCCAACCACATCGCCACCACGAGGCCGCCAAGGATGAAACGCTGATCGTCGTGCGTGGTCGCCTCGGCGTGGTGTTTTTCGACGAGCGTGGCGCGGTGACCGCCACGGCGGTGCTGACGCCGGCGGGCGAGTCAGTCGGCGTGAACATTCCGCACGGCATGTATCACACGCTCGTGGCGCTCGAACCCGGCAGTGTGTTTTTCGAGGCCAAGGCCGGTCCCTATGCGCCGCTCACGTCGCGGGAAAAAGCGTCGTGGGCGCCGGCGGAAGGCGATCCGCGTGCATCCGCTTACATTGCGGATTTAATACATCTGTTTGTCTGAACTTGTTGGTCGTTAATGTCGCTTGGTTGCTTTCATGCATTGTGCCGCTGTTGCTTATCTGACTTGCCCGGTGCGCCAAGTAGCTGTATGAATTTCCCTGCCGAACATGCGTGATTCCTGTAACGACCGGGATATTTCCACTGAAACCGACTCACCAGCCGATGTTTGATCTTGGTCAAATGCAATCCGCCATGGAGAAGCTACTTATAGCAGGAAGATTTCAGCACAAAGGCTGAAATCGTAGCACAAGAGAGTCAAGAGACATGACGTTTTCAACGAAGAGCGAGCACTGACTGGAGAGCCAGGGAACAACATGACAACGAAAAAAAGCGTTACGATTTATTGGGCGATCATCGGCTTGTTGCTGCTCACCATCGCCGGGCTGGTCCTGAAGTTCGTGGTGCTGGGTCGCACCGGGACGGCGGCCGATGGCAGGGTGACGATCCTGCTCGAACCGTCCGAACGTGCCGTGGTGTTGAATGAGATGCGCCAGTTTCTCGCCGGCATCCAGGGCATGCTCGAGGCGGCCGATCGCGGTGATGCGGCCGCAATCGCGAAAATCGCGCGGCCGCTGGGGATGGCGGCGGCACACAACGTGCCCGCCGGGCTGGCGGCCAAGCTCCCCCTGGAATTCAAGACGCTGGGCCACAGCGTTCACGGGGATTTCGATCGTATCGCCATGGACGCCGAAGCCATGAACGATGCCCGGCTTTCACTGCGCCAGTTGGGCGAGACCATGAAAAAATGCGTCGCCTGTCACGCCACGTACCAGCTTGCGGCCATGCCGGTTGCCGTCCGGTAGTCGTCGGAAATCCACACCGTCATTATTGGGAATTTCCCGCGCCGCCTGCGGCAGGGCACTGTGCCGGCTGATCTTTGATCTGTGTCAAGCGCGCCACCGGCGTCTGTGTCTATGATTCAGTTTTTTCCAGAGAGACATGCGACGTGCCCAACCCGCGCACATCAGCCATCAAAACACTGCCGGCGCAAACCATTGGTTATACGTTGCGTGACGGCCGTTACCTGAACATCACGAATCGGTGCACGTTGCGTTGCGAGTTTTGTCCAAAATTCAACGGCATGTGGGCGGTGCAGGATTATCAGCTGCGTTTGGATCACGAGCCGACGCTCGAGGAGATAGTCGCGGCGGCAGGAAATCCGGAGGACTACCGGGAGATCGTGTTCTGCGGTCTGGGCGAACCGACACTGCGCCTGTACACGCTGCTTGAAGCCGCCACGCGCTTGCGGCATCGCGCCAAACGCATCCGGCTGAATACCGACGGTCTGGCCAATCTGGTGTATGGGCGTGACGTGACGCCGGACATGGAAGGTCTGATCGACGCGCTGTCGGTGTCGCTCAATGCCCAGGACGACGAGACCTACAACACGCATTGCCGTCCCAAGCTTCCCGGGGCTTACGAGGCGATGCTGGATTTCGTTAAGTGCGCGCGCGAGTTCGTGCCGGAAATCACGCTGACGGCCATCGACGGGTTACCGGGCGTCGACATGGCTGCGTGTGAAAAAATCGCTCAACGACTCAGGGTGGGTTTTCGCCGTCGCGTGCTCGACGTGGTGGGCTAGGTATTTTTCGCTGATGGCGACAAACAGGAAATTGGAACTCGTCTGCCCCGCGGGCAGCATGACAGCCCTCAAAGCGGCCGTGGATAACGGCGCCGACGCCGTATACATGGGCTTTCGTGACGGCACCAACGCGCGCAATTTTCCCGGCCTCAATTTCGATCTCAACGAAGCAAGCCAGGGTATTGCCTATGCGCACAATCGCCAGGCGCGCGTGTTTCTGGCGATCAATACCTACCCGCGCCCGCACCAGTGGGAAAAGTGGCGCGTGGCCGTCGATCAGGCAGCGAGTCTCGGCGTCAACGCACTGATCCTCGCCGATCCCGGACTCATGGATTACTGCGTACAAAAGTATCCCGACCTGAGGCTGCATCTGTCGGTGCAGGGTTCGGCCACCAACCACGAGGCCATCGATTTTTACGTGCGGCATTTCGGCGTGCGACGCGTGGTGCTGCCGCGCGTGCTGTCGCTGACGCAGGTGCAGAACGTCATGAAGCGCGTGAACGCGGAGGTGGAAGTATTCGGTTATGGGAGCCTGTGCGTGATGGTCGAGGGGCGTTGCACCCTGTCGTCCTATGTCACCGGCGATTCGCCGAATTCGAGCGGTGTCTGCTCGCCAGCGAAAGCCGTCAAGTGGGAAGAGTCGGCCGCCGGCCGCCGCTCGCGGCTGAACGGCGTGCTGATCGACGTGTACGCGCCCGAGGAACCCGCCGGCTATCCCACGCTGTGCAAGGGACGGTTCGAGGTCGGCGGCAAGGTGTACTACGCCATGGAAGAGCCGACCAGTCTCAACGTGCTCGATATTCTTCCGGATCTCTTCCGCGCCGGAGTGGCCGCAATCAAGGTCGAAGGCCGTCAGCGCAGCCCGACCTACGTGGCGCAGGTCACACGAACGCTGCGGGCGGCGATCGACGCCTGCGCCGCCGCGCCGGAGAAATTTTCTCCCCAAGGCGCCTGGGTCGAGCAACTCGACAAGGTCGCCGAAGGGCGCTGCCACACCCTCGGCGCGTATACCCGGCCATGGCAATAAAAAATCCCGGATTCCGGATCTCGAATTCCAGATTCCAATCTGAAATAAGTAATTATTACTCATGAGAATCTCCCTCGGACCCATTCCGTATTTCTGGGAGCGTGAGCGCGTATTCGATTTTTATGCGCACGTTCTCGAGGCGCCGGTGGACATCGTTTATCTGGGCGAGACGGTCTGTTCCAAGCGCCGCGCGCTGCGGCTGCCGGACTGGCTGGACATCGCCGAACGCCTTGCCGCCGTCGGCAAGGAAGTGGTGCTGGCGACGCTCACGCTTGTCGAGGCCGAATCGGAAGCCGCGTACATGCGCACCATCGCGGAGACCGGGTGCTTCGCGGTCGAGGCCAACGACATGGCCGCGGTCAATATGCTGGAGGGCGCGACACCTTTTGTTGTCGGTCCTTACATCAACGTCTACAACAGCGGCACGCTGGCGCTGATGGCGCGCGCCGGCGCGAAGCGCTGGGTTATGCCTATGGAACTCGATCGAAACACGCTGGCCGCAATCCAGGCGCAGCGTCCCGCCGGGATGGAGACCGAGGTATTCGTCTTTGGCCGCCTGCCGCTAGCTTTCTCCGCGCGTTGTTTCACCGCCCGCGCGCATAATCTGTCCAAGGATGAATGCGGGTTCCGCTGCGCCGATTATCCGGATGGCATGCCGCTGCGCACGCGCGAGGGCCAGTCGTTTCTCAGCCTCAACGGTATCCAGGTGCAGTCGGGCGAGACTTACAATCTGGTGAACGAAATCAGCGACCTTCGGGATCTCGGGGTGGATGTCTTGCGGATTTCGCCGCAGGCTCAGGGGATGTTCGAGATCGTGGACGCGTTCCGTAGCGTCATAGACGGACATCAGGAATCGTCCGCGGCGGCCGCGATGCTTGAGCCATACCAGGCTTACGGATCTTGCGACGGCTACTGGTATGGAGTCCCCGGAATGAATCGGGAGCATGCGTGACCACGCATGCCTGATGAAAACTACGGATCAATGATTGGCAATGCGCTGGCCGACAGTGCGCCGGATTAGTGTAAGAGCCGCGCCGCCGAGTGTTTCGCCCAGCACGGCGCGGAAATGCGATTCCCAGTTGTAATCGAGCGCATCCAGAAGATTCTTGATGTGCACGCCGGTGTCGGTGTCACCCTCTATGCACAGGCGGCGACTGAAGAAGAGCGTATCAGGGTCTTCGCGCCGGGTGGCGAGCAGCCAGAAATCCTGCACCGTGCCGCTGATGCGGACATCGGCGCGGCCCGGCACGGCTGGCCGCAGACGCCCGTGCCCGATCCGGAAATGAATCTCGCTCGATGCATCCTTGATATGAATGCACACGGTTTTGCCTTCGATCTCCGGGAGTCGTGTTGCAACCGGCTGGCCGCGCAGCAGGTGATTGAACACGCGCGCCAGTACCTCCGCGTGAACCGCACCGGGAATGATTCGCAGCGGCAAGAGGAGGGGGTGGGGCAGCATGCCTGTCGGGACGTATGAGGTGACCGCCTTTATATCAGGCCCCGATGTCGTGTGATATTGATCTGGATCAAATCATGCACGCCGTCCGCCCCCTATGCTTCCTTGGCTCCATAAGCGCGCCATCCTTGGCGCATTTCTCGTCATCGTTCCATGAAATACAAGAACCTGCGGGATTTCATCGCGCACCTGGAAAACCTGGGCGAACTCAAGCGCGTCACCACGCCGGTGGACCCGCGCCTGGAAATCACCGAGGTATGTAGTCGTACGCTGCGCGCCGGCGGTCCGGCATTGCTGTTTGAAAAGCCGGGAGGCTTTGATATTCCGCTGCTCGGCAATCTGTTCGGAACCACGCGGCGCGTGGCGCTCGCCATGGGGCACGAGTCCATCGAGGAACTGCGCGAGGTCGGCAAACTGCTTTCCTTTTTGAAGGAGCCGCAACTCCCGCGAGGAATCGGCGATGCAATGGAGAAACTTCCCGGCTTCAAGCAGCTATTTCACGTATTACCGCGCGTGGTGAACGATGTGCCGTGCCGGCAGCATGTCATTGAAGGCGCGGACGTGGACTTGTCCATGTTGCCCATCCAGACCTGCTGGCCGGAAGATGCCGGCCCGCTGATTACTTTCGGTCTTGTCATCACCAAGGGGCCGTACAAGGAGCGCGAGAACATCGGTATCTACCGTCAGCAGGTGATCGCGAGGAACAAGGTGATCATGCGCTGGTTGCCGCACCGCGGAGGTGCCATCGATTTCCGTGAGTGGAAAGAGGCGCACCCGGGCCGGCGTTTTCCCGTGGTGGTCGTCATCGGCGCCGACCCCGCGACGCTAGTCGCGGCCGTCACCCCTATTCCCGACACGCTGTCGGAATTCCAGTACGCGGGACTACTGCGCGGCGCCCGCAGCGAGGTGGCGGCGTGTCACGACGGTGCGTTGCACGTTCCGGCCTCGGCCGAGATCGTACTGGAAGGCTATATCGAGCCGGACGAAGAGGCGCTCGAAGGGCCGTTCGGCGATCACACCGGCTATTACAATTCCCAGGAAAAATTCCCGGTGTTTACCATTGAACGCATCACGCATCGCGACCAGCCCATCTATCACAGCGCCTACATGGGGCGTTCGCCGTATGACGAACCGTCGGTGCTGGCGATGGCGCTCAACGAAGTGTTCATACCTTTATTGCAGAAACAGTTTCCGGAAATTGTCGATTTCTACCTGCCGCCCGAGGGCTGCTCCTACCGCGTGGCCTGCGTGAGCATCAAGAAACGCTATGCCGGTCACGCCAGGCGAATCATGTTCGGCGTGTGGTCGTATCTGCGCCAGTTCACCTACACCAAGTTCGTGATCGTCACGGATGACGACATCAACGTGCGCGACTGGAAAGAGGTGATCTGGGCCATGACCACGCGCATGGACCCGGTGCGCGACACGCTGCTGGTGGACAACACGCCGATCGATTATCTGGATTTCGCGAGCCCGGTCTCGGGCCTGGGCGGTAAGATGGGCCTCGACGCCACCAGCAAGTGGCCGGGGGAAACCAGCCGCCAGTGGGGGAGACCGCTCGCCATGAATGCCGAGGTAAAACAGCGCGTGGACACGCTGTGGCACCAGCTCGGAATAGACTAAACCCCTCAGGTTCGTCTGTGAATCCGGCCTGGCCGGGCACTCATCCGCTCAGCCCTTTCGTTTTATCTTCGCAATGGATGTATTATTGATATGGACGAGCGCTACATTTTATTCGGAACTTTGTTTACTTCGCAGGATTGACGCTTGAATCATCAGATAATTTTTGATGGAGAACTGCTCCGCCGTTACGACAAGAGCGGACCACGTTATACCTCGTATCCAACGGCAGTACAGTTCCATACCAATTTCAGCGAAACGGATTATCGCGCATGGGCGAAACGCACGAACGAGGCGTCGCCTCCACGTCCGCTTTCTCTTTATTTCCACCTGCCGTTCTGCGATACCGTCTGTTTTTATTGTGCCTGCAACAAGGTCGTGACCAAGGACCGCAAGCGCGCCTCGCCTTATCTCGACCGGTTGCATCGCGAGATCGCCATGCAGGGAGAGCTTTTCGACCGCGCGCGCATAGTGGAACAGTTGCACTGGGGCGGCGGAACGCCGACCTTCATCAGCCATGAGGAAATCCAGGAGCTGATGAAAGTCACGCGCGAGCATTTCCGGCTGCGCGACGATGATCTGGGCGAATACGGCATTGAGGTCGATCCGCGTGAGGTGCGGCCGGAGACGCTCGCGCTGCTGCGAAGCCTCGGCTTCAACCGCCTGAGCATGGGCGTGCAGGACTTCGAGCCGGTCGTGCAGAAGGCGGTAAACCGCATTCAGAGCGAGGCCGAAACCTTCGCGGTGCTGACACAGGCACGCGTGCTGGGTTTCCGCTCTGTCAGCATGGATCTCATTTATGGACTTCCGCACCAGACCGTGGAGAGTTTCGGACGCACCCTCGATAAGATCATCGGTGCCAGCCCGGACCGACTGTCGGTGTTCAACTACGCGCATCTGCCGGAGATGTTCAAACCGCAGCGCCGGATTCGCGCGGAGGACCTGCCGAGCCCGCAGGAGAAACTCAATATCCTGCAGCTCACCATCGAGCGCCTCACGCAGGCCGGCTATGTGTATATCGGCATGGATCATTTCGCGCGCCCTGATGACGAGCTGGCGGTGGCGCAGCGCAACGGAACGCTGTACCGGAATTTCCAGGGTTACTCGACACATGCCGAATGCGATCTGGTCGCGATGGGCGTGACCGCGATCGGCATGGTCGGCGATTGTTACAGCCAGAATCAGAAAACGCTGGATGATTATTACGCCGCGATCGACACCGGTCATCTGCCGGTAATGCGCGGCGTCACGCTCGATGCGGACGACAAATTGCGACGCGCCATCATCACGCAGCTGATCTGCCATTTTTCGCTGGATTATGCAAGGATCGAACGCGATCACGGCATCCGATTTGCGGATTATTTCGCGCCGGAATTGCGCGATCTTCAATCCATGCAGCAAGACGGATTGCTGAGCCTCGACGTCGACTCGATCCGCGTGCTGCCCGCCGGAAAGCTTCTCATCCGCAACATTTGCATGGTGTTCGATCGTTATCTGCGGCAGAAGCAGGAACAGCGCTTTTCAAAGGTCATTTGATTTCAAGCCGTGACGGTGAAAAAATGCCTCCGGTGCATGTCATCATGCCGGTTCAGGCGACGTTCGTGCAGCTGTAGTCGACATCGGGATATTCCAGCCGATGGCTGAATTCGAGAATCTTAACTGAAAACCAAAAGAGACTATTCCACGAAAACCTATCTGGTCTCGAAGGGTGCCGACGGCAATAAAAACGTGACGCAGGGCATGGGCGAGCGCCAGCCGATCGCGAGCAACAAGATTGTGGAAGGACGCGCCAAGAACCGTCGTGTTGAAATCGACATCAGGGGACAACGGATGGTCACGGGAAATTGATCGCTACCTTTTAACCAAAGCACTTAGGAGGCATAGCCATGTTGGAAGAATTCAAAAAATTCGCCATGCGGGGCAATGTAGTGGACATGGCGGTCGGTATTGTCATCGGCGCGGCGTTTGGGAAGATCGTCAGTTCATTCGTGACTGACGTGCTGATGCCGCCAATAGGCCTGGCCATGGGTGGCATGGACTTCAGTGGCCTGTTCCTCACCCTGGGTAGTGGCAGCTATCCGACGCTGGCGGCGGCCAAGGCCGCTGGCGCCCCGACGCTGAATTATGGTCTGTTCATCAACACGCTGATTGATTTCATCATTGTTGCTTTTGCGCTGTTCATGGTGATCAAGGCGATGAACCGGCTGAAGAAGGAAGAAGCGCCGGCCAAGGCACCGGACACCCGGAAATGTCCGGAATGTCTTTCGGAAATACCGCT